>CAJXQV010000227.1 GCA_913058165.1 uncultured Chromatiales bacterium
GCTGCTGCTGCTGCTGCTGCTGCTGCTGCTGCGCAGGCTGCTGCTGCTGCCAACCACTCGGTTTTGTTGCTTGAGAAGCAGGCATTGGCATCCGGCACTTCAAGCAAATCCAGCAAGCTAATCCATGGTGGTCTGCGCTATCTCGAGTCATGGGAAATGGGCTTGGTGCGTGAGGCTTTGTTGGAGCGAGCTTTGCTGCTTCGTCTTGCGCCGGATCTGGTAAAGCTCAGAGACTTTAATTTGCCTGTTTATGCCGGTATGCGTCGTGGCCCCGCGCTGCTGTATGCGGGTTTGAGCTTTTACTATGGGTTAAGTGGTTTCGATAAGTCGGCGCGTTTTTCGACAGTGGCGCGTAAGCATTGGGGCGGCCTCGATGGGTTGCGAACCGATGGGCTTAAAAAGGTATTCCGCTATCACGATGCGCAGACTGATGACGTGGCCCTGACTAAGGCGGTTATGCAGTCGGCAATTGATTTGGGTGCGGAGCTGATTTGTCCGGCACGAGTGACCCGTATTGACCTTTCAGCAACAGGCTGTGAGATTGTTTTTCACGACGGTAAGGCTGAAAAAACCGTAACTGCAAAAGTCTGCGTGAATGCCGCAGGTCCATGGGCGAATTCGGTGCTGGATCATGTCAGCCCGGCGGTGCCTCAACAGCAGATAGAGTTGATTCAGGGTACGCATATTATGGTGCCCGGTAAGATAAAGCAGGGCTGTTATTACGTAGAAAGCCGCCGTGACGGCCGCGCCGTGTTTGTGTTGCCATGGCAAGGTCAGCTGATGGTCGGCACTACCGAAACCCGCTATAAAGGCCGCGCTGATGATGTGCAGGCACTGCGCAGCGAGCGGCAGTATTTGTGTTCGGTGCTGCAATACTACTTTCCGGAGTACGCCGGTTTGAGCGGAGCCGATTCCTCGGTGTCAGACTTTGCGGGTTTGCGCGTATTGCCTGGTGGCGATAGCCATGTGTTTCATCGCTCCCGTGAGACGGTGTTGCACCCCGATCGGCCTATTGCGGAGGGCGCACCGAGGTTGCTGAGCATTTACGGCGGCAAGCTCACCGCTTATCGCATAACCGCAGCAAAGGTGATGCAGCATTTGCAGTCGGCTCTCCCGGAGCGGCCTGCCAGCGCGCGCACCGATGAGTTGCCTTTGTCGCCGGTTGATGATGCGCCAATCGGGTGTGCGTTGCTGCCATGAAGACGACAACTCAGAGTCGCTGTGTATTGGCGCTGGATCAGGGCAGTCAGTCGTCGCGAGCCATTGTTTATTCGGCTTCTGGTCATGCGGTGGCAAAAACACAGATCCCAGTTAGCAGTAAACGTCATGGCACAGCCTGTGTTGAGCAGAACCCTGATGAATTATTGGCATCGCTATTTGCTGCAATCGCCGGCGTAGCCGGACAGATTGATCCGGAATTGATAGTTGTCGCCGGTCTGGCAACCCAGCGTTCCAGTATCGTTTGCTGGAACAGGGTCTCGGGTAGGGCATTAAGCCCTGTGCTGTCATGGCAGGACCGTCGGGCAGAGGCTTGGCTGGAAGCCTTTTCAGGTTCCGCCCAGCGGGTTCAGGAAATCACCGGCTTATTGCTATCACCCCATTATGGCGTGAGTAAAATGCGTTGGTGTCTGGACAACAACAAAGCGGTGCAAACCTGCGCTGCTAATGGTGAGTTGGTGATGGGGCCTTTATCCAGTTACCTGACCTATCAGTTATTGGATGAGCACCCACTGTTGGTTGATCCGGCGAATGCTTCACGCACCTTGCTGCTTGATTATCGGACAGGTCGTTGGTCAGAAGAGCTTATTGGTCTGTTCGGCATTTCTCAGAGCGTTTTACCTGAGCCTGTCACCTCGTGTTATAGCTACGGCATGCTCAATGCCTCCGGCGTGTCTGTGCCGCTGCAGATAGTCACCGGTGATCAGTCTGCAGCCTTATTTGCTTTTGGTGAGGTGCGCAGCAACACTGTTTACGCCAACTTAGGCACCGGCGCATTCTTGCAGCGTCCATTAGGACCAGAGCCCGTTAGTGCTCCTGGATTGCTTAACAGTGTTGTTTACAGCGATAACAAACGGACTGATTACGTGCTTGAGGGCACAGTAAATGGTGCTGGAAGCGCTGTGAACTATATGGCGCATGAGTTGCAGTTGGCGCCGAAGTGGGTCGAGACGCATTTGGCTCAATCGCTTGATGAAGTGGCTGAGCCGCCGCTGTTTTTAAATGGTGTTTCTGGTCTCGGAGCACCCTGGTGGATTGCCGATTTCCGTTCGCATTTTTTGTGCGCATCGGAGGATTCTGCCAGCCCATCGCAGGATGCGGCAGAGAAGATGACCGCGGTAATCGAAAGCATTGTGTTTATGCTGCAAACTAATTTTGAATTGTGCGTTGCTGCTGCGGGTATGCCGGAGCGTTGGCTGCTGAGCGGGGGGTTATCGGCGCTAGATGGCCTGTGTCAAAGGCTGGCCGATATTAGTGGTGTGCCGGTCATGCGGCCTGATGTTGATGAGGCTACGGCATGCGGGGTGAGCTATTTACTTGGCGTAGGTTCGTCCTTGCCAGCGCCAGATGCGGATGAATCGGTTTTTGTTCCGCAGACGAATCCTAATTTAGAGCGTCGTTACCTGCGCTGGCGATACGCTATGGCAGAATGTATAACTGCAGAATGCAATTAGCCCGATTATTTTATCAGGAGTTACCGTATGTCCCTTAAAGTCAACGAAACAGAAGAACGTCCTGTTGCGACACAACTTAGCCGTCGGCGGTTTATTGCCGGAAGTGGTGCGGTTGTTGCCGCGTCGAGTTTGTCGGGCTGTATTGATACTGATGGTAATGATTTCGGCGTGCCACCTGAGGTGCCGGTCAGTCCATTTGGCAAGACATCAACTGCGCTCGAAGTAACTGAGGGTCTCGATCTCTCGGGTAAGGTGGCGCTGGTTACCGGCTGTAACTCGGGGCTGGGCTACGAAACCATGCGGGTGCTGGCACTTCGTGGTGCGACAGTGATTGGTGCTGCCCGGACTGCGGAGAAGGCGCAGCTGGCTTGCGACAGCATCGAGGGCAATGCGATACCTGTCTCTTATACACATCTCCGAGCCCACGAGACAAGAGGC
>CAJXQV010000228.1 GCA_913058165.1 uncultured Chromatiales bacterium
GTTGGGTCATCCAGTTCGGTATCGAGCGAGCGCATGACAAACGCGATGTCATCAGCATGAGCAACGCCAGGCTGACTGACGCGACGATCTGCTGCAACATAGCTCATGTTGTAATGCCAGACTGGCGAACTAATGTTGCTCCAGCTGTCACTGACATAGCGGGCTTGGCTGAGGATAATTAGGTCGCCGAATATGGCATCTTCGAGGGCCTCTCCCTCTAATTTGGGGTACAAAAATTGCTTGTCTGCTTCCGGAATCAGGCGGGCTGACATTGCGGGCGAAAATCCGCCGCCTATCATGCGACCCAAGCTCGCCTCCCAGCTGACGCCGCCGGTGATATAGGGCACATCATGTTGCGAGCCTGCAGCAAAAATCTCGGCCGAGAAGTCGGTTAGTGCGACGCCATCAATGACCGGTATAAAGCGCCATGTGGGCTCTATTACCGCTACTATTTCCTCTGTAGATAGGGCTCTTAGTGCAGTTAATGGGTCAGATTCCTCATCAAGGTCAAGTGCGGCAACCAGCTTTTCACCCATGGCCTCGCCGGACAATAGAAATCCGCTGCGCTGATCGAGCATTGCATCCGGAGCCAGGCCGAGCGCAGGGCTTTGACTGATAGCCTTGTGAAACAGGCCTTCAGATAGAGGACTTACCAGCAGGTTATTCACCATGGCGCCACCGGCTGATTCGCCAAACACGGTAATGTTGTTAGGGTCGCCGCCAAAGCCGCTAATGTTTTCCTGCACCCACTGCAGTGAAGCAATGGCATCCAGCACACCAAAGTTGGCATGGGCTTCATTGGCTTGTGCAGCGCTTAAGGCCGGGTGAGCAAAAAAGCCGAAAGCGTTTAGCCGGTAGTTTATCGTTACCAGGACAACTCCAGCACTGGCAAGGGCCGGGCTATTGAGTCGTGCGATATTTCCGGAGCCCTGCATGTAACCGCCGCCGTGTATCCATACCATAACAGGCAGTTTTGCTGAGTCGCCGGTTGCCGTTGTCCATACGTTCAGCGTCAGGCAATCTTCACTGCTGGACTTAAGCTCAAACCACAGCAGTGATGTGTTCGGCTGCGCACAAAAGTTGCCGTACTGATCGGCAAGCATGAGTTGCTGACGTTTTGGCGGGGGCTGGGGAGCGCGCCAACGCAGTTCGCCAATAGGCGGAGCTGCAAACGGAATCCCCTTAAAGGAAATAACGCCAGCTTCGTTTGTTCCCTGCACAGCGCCCTCGCTGGTATCAACTTGCAGCTTGGGCGCTGCCGTGCGCGAGCAACCTGCGGCACCAAGTGCAATGGCGGTAAATAAAATGAGCGTTCGTGTGATCGTGAGTAAGCGAATATTCATGCCCTATATTCTGCCTTACCACGGCAAGAAATGAGCGTGTTTTTGCAGTGCTGCAAAGACGCTACCACTGCGTGGAATGGTCAGCTACTGAGGTATCGATTCGGGGTGCCACAGGTGCTTGCGCAGATCGATGGTGCCATCGCTACGGAAGCTGATGCCTTCCTCTTCGAGCAAGATACGTTGCATTTCAGCGGCACCCGGTTTGCTACGGGGGCTGATGGCACCTTGGGCGTTAATCACGCGCTGCCAGGGAATAAGGGTGGCCTCCGGCAAACCCGCCAACACCATCCCTACCTGTCTGGCTGCCTTGGGGCTGTCAGCATAGGCCGCAATCTGTCCATAGGTGCAAACATAGCCTGCGGGTATCAGGGGCACCAGCCGACAGACGGCGTCACGCAGAGACGTGCTTGCGGTGGATTGATGCACAGAGTGTCTCGGAATCACTTACAGGGCTGCGGAGCAGGTTGTGTTGTTGCCTAGGGATGCTGCAGAGCGCCAATCAGCTCACCCACTGAGGTCATCTCATGCCGCGTTAAATAATCGCTAATGCCCTGATTGACATCAATGCACACCAGCGGGTCATAAAATAAAGCGGTACCAATACCGACGGTTGTGGCGCCCGCGAGGAGGAATTCGATGGCATCTGTTGCGTTACAAATTCCACCCTGGCCGATAATAGGCACGTTGTGTTTGCGGGCCACCTCATAAACCTGCTTAACCTTCAGCAGGGCGATAGGCTTAATTGCAGGGCCGGACAGACCGCCCTGCACGTTGCCAATAATCGGCTGGCGTTTTTCGATATCAATAGCCATGCCCATCAGGGTGTTAATAACCGCCAAGCTATCGGCGCCGGCCTCAATGCACCGGCTGGCGTTATATGCGATGTCGGTTTGATTGGGCGAAAGCTTCGCGATGAGAGGCTTCGTAGTGACTTTGCGACACGCTTCAACGACTCTGGCAGACATGTCCGGGTCATTGCCGAATGACACGCCGCCTTCTTTAACATTCGGACATGAGATATTGATTTCGATGGCATCGATATTTGAGTCATTAAACCGTTCTGTGACGTAAACGTACTCTTCAATGGTCGAGCCGCAGGCGTTTGCAATGAAGCGGGTCTCAGAGAAATCTAAGTCGGGTAGAATGTTGTCGACGACGGTATCGACGCCCGGATTTTGTAGGCCAATGGCATTTAACATACCATCCGGCGTTTCATACACACGGTGGGGCGGGTTGCCGGGGCGGAGCTTACCGGTGGTGCCCTTGAGGCAAATTGCGCCTACATCCATGTTCGAGAAACCTTCAATACGGGTGTATTCTTCGCCAAACCCTACACAGCCCGAAAGCAGCACTATGGGCGACGCCAGCTGTAAACCGCAGAACTCTGTGGTCAGCCTGGGATCTAGTTTATTGGAGCCATCTGCGACCATAACCATGTTCAACCTTGTTCTCTATCAGCCCGAAATTGCGCCGAATACCGGCAATATCATACGCCTTTGCGCCAACACTGGCAGCACGTTGCACCTTATTCATCCGCTTGGCTTTACGTTAGATGATAAGCGGATGCGGCGTGCAGGTCTCGATTATGCCGAGTTTGCGAACATGCATCAGCACGACTCTTTAGAGGCGTGCTTAGGTGTTTTGCCCGGAAGGGTTTTTGCATTAACCACGAAAGCGACGCGGGCCCATTCAGCTGTCTCTTATACACATCTCCGAGCCCACGAGACAAGAGGCAATCTCGTA
>CAJXQV010000229.1 GCA_913058165.1 uncultured Chromatiales bacterium
ATACGAGATTGCCTCTTGTCTCGTGGGCTCGGAGTGTGTATAAGAGACAGAAGCTAATCTCAGGCACCTATCTCTGCTGCAAATCTGCGATACCCAGAATCCTTCGCCAGGTGCTGAGGTGGATTGCCGCCGTCTGGCCGAACTCAAGATCGCGTCGATGTTAATGATCGGCTTTCATGTCCGTGGACAGCCAGCCGGGTTTCTAGCGCTGTGTTTTAGTCAGACCGTTGACAGCATGGATGTTGATCATCAGTTGTTGTTAAAACTGATCGGCTCCAGTTTTTCATCCGGCCTTGAGCGC
This sequence comes from uncultured Chromatiales bacterium, assembly GCA_913058165.1. Lineage (GTDB taxonomy): Bacteria > Pseudomonadota > Gammaproteobacteria > Steroidobacterales > JABIQA01. The sequence goes on from CAJXQV010000229.1 coordinate 302, forward strand.
ATTAGGACCAGTAGAGAGCTTGAAGATGCTGCCGAACGCCGTGAACTGGTTACGCTAACCGCCAATGACGGATTATGGGATTACGATGCCCGCGCGGATCGCGTTGAGTTCTCACCGCAGTGGAAGCAGATCATGGGTTATACCGATGATGCGCTGGCCGAAACGCCACCGGACTGGCGTCGTTTAATCCATGAAGACGACCTTGCTCGCGTACAGAGGGTCTTGCGTGCGCATCTGGCCGGTGAATCGCCGTTGTTTGAAAGTACTCATCTTATGCGGCGCTATGATGGCGATTGGCGCTGGATGAAATGCCGTGCCAAAGCCTTGCTCGATGAGCATGGACGACTCCGGCGAATAGTTGGTGTACAGACTGACATTAACGAACAAAAAGTCTATGAAGAAGCACTGTTTCGTGAGAAAGAAAGCGCACAGATTACGCTGCAGTCTATCGGCGATGGTGTGATCACCACCGATGAAAAGGGCCAAGTGGAATATCTAAACCCTGTGGCCCAGGAGCTCACTGGATGGAAAGTTGATGATGCCATTGGTCGTTCGCTGGATGATATTTTTCGCGGGTTCCATGAGGAAACCTGTGAGCCACTGGAAAACCCATTGGCGCAGGCGATGGATCGCAATCGTTCGATTAAGTCTGTTCGACCAAGCTTGCTTATCCGTCGCGATGGTAATGAAATTTACATCGAGAATACGGCATCCCCAATCCGTGATGACCGTGCCAATGTAACCGGTGGTGTGCTGGTATTCCACGATGTGAGTGAGGCGCGTGAGCTGAATCGTCGCCTTAGCTATCACGCAAGCCATGATCTCCTTACCGGCCTCGTAAATCGGCGTGAATTTGAATTGCGTATGGATCGGGCGCTAAAGAGCGCGCGGGCCGGAGAAACTTCCTACGCGCTGTGTTATATCGATCTGGACCATTTCAAAATTGTTAATGACACCTGCGGTCACGGTGCTGGTGATTCGCTGTTGGGCCAGATTGGCGCATTACTCAAGTCGAAGATCCGCTGGCGCGACAGCCTTGCCCGTTTGGGTGGCGATGAGTTCGGTGTTCTGCTGGAAAGCTGCACTATAGATGAAGCTGTGCAAGCCGCTGAAGATTTGGTGCGGGCCATTCAGGAGTTTAAGTTCACTTGGGAAGACCGTAACTTTAATTTAACGGCCAGTGTCGGCGTGGTTCCAATGAATACCGAGAATGAAGATGCCGCTGCGTTTCTCACGATTGCGGATAGCGCATGTGCTGCAGCTAAAGAGGCTGGCCGCAACCGCATCTACACGTATCAGGAAAACGACATCGATATGATGCGTCGCCGCCGCGAAATTCAGTGGGCTGCACGCATTAACAATGCTCTGGAAGAGGGCCGTTTCGAGCTGTTTCGCCAAACCATCCTGCCATTGAGTCAGGAGGACTATGGAGAACATTACGAGTTGTTATTGCGTATGCGTGATGAGCAGGGCTCATTGGTATCGCCTGAGTTGTTTATTACCGCGGCAGAACGTTATGGCATTATGCCCAGCGTCGATCGTTGGGTTGTTGAAAATGCACTTTCCTGGTTGGTTTCTGAAGCCGATGAGCGCGAGCGTTTGGCGATGTGTTCAATCAACCTATCCGGCCAGAGTTTTACCGATGATAAGTTCCTGCCATTTGTGGTCGATCAATTGCGACATAGTGGTATTGATGCATCAAAAATTTGTTTTGAAATTACTGAAACCGCAGCGATTGCCAGCTACGCTCAGGCCAGCCGCTTTATTAATGCTCTAAAAGAACTAGGCTGTATGTTTGCGCTCGATGATTTCGGTACGGGCTTATCCTCATTCGGTTACCTCAAACATTTTCCGGTGGATTTCCTGAAAATCGATGGCAGCTTCGTAAAGGAAATGCTGCATGATCCGATCGATCGTGAAATGGTGCGTTCGATTAATGAAATAGGTCATCTCACTGGTAAGCAGACCATCGCTGAATTCGCCGAAAATAAAGACATAATTACCATGCTGAAGGGCATGGGGGTTGATTATGCCCAGGGCTATGGCGTGTCAGAGCCTAAACGCATTCTTCGTGCCCAGAGCATTGAGTACGCTGATTAGAGTGGGTATCTGCTGCTGGTAAGCCCGATCTGGGCCAAATACCTTATTATTCTTCGAGCAGTTTAAAGCGCATCGAGAGGTCGATTGCACTGATGTCTTTGGTGAGTTTCCCCACCGAGATAAAGTCCACTAGGCACTCGGCAATCTCTTTTGCAGTTGTCAGATCGACGCCCCCGGATGCTTCCAGTGAAATCATAGGTGCAATCTCATTGCGCAGTTTTACGGTTTCTTTCAGTTGCGTATGAGTGAAGTTATCCAGCAGCAGTCTGTCGGCCTCAGCCCGCATGCCTGCTTCAGCCTCGGCAAGGTTTTCAACTTCTACTTCGCATATTACACCAGGGTTTTGCGCACGCGCCGCGGCAACTGCTTTGGCAATAGTCCCGGCAGCAACGATGTGATTTTCCTTAATTAGAATAGCATCGTACAAACCGACCCGATGGTTTGACGCGCCACCGACGGTGACCGCGTATTTTTGGGCAAGTCGAAGCCCGGGGATAGTTTTCCGGGTGTCCAGAATTTTAGCATTGGTGTGAGCTATCGCTTCCGCGTATTCCGCCGCGCAGCCAGCAACCGCAGATAGGAATTGCAGAAAGTTGAGCGCGCTGCGTTCTCCGCTGACTGTCTCTTATACACATCTGACGCTGCCGACGATCTACTCTGTGTAGATCT
>CAJXQV010000230.1 GCA_913058165.1 uncultured Chromatiales bacterium
GAGATTGCCTCTTGTCTCGTGGGCTCGGAGATGTGTATAAGAGACAGGCACATGTCAATTGGTGGGTTGAGAGATCTATCTCTCATCACCACACCACCGGAAACGCGACTGGCTATCAAGACCTACGTTACGGAATGGGATGCGGCAACTTTGCGAGAAGCCTGTCAGCGCGAGCTAAAACGCGGCGGGCAAATCTATGTCGTGCACAACAGAATTTCTGACATTGAAAAAATCGCACGCGATATTGCGGAGATTGTACCCGATGCCGAATGCCGAGTGGCTCACGGGCAAATGAATGAGCGCGAGCTTGAGCAAATCATGGTCGACTTTTATCATCGACGTTTCCAGGTGCTGGTATGCACAGCAATCATTGAAAGCGGCCTGGACATACCTAATGCCAACACCATAATCATTAACCGCGCCGATCGTTTCGGGCTGGCGCAACTGCATCAATTGCGGGGGCGCGTGGGCCGCTCGCATCACAAGGCCTTTGCTTACCTGCTGACACCGCCCAGGCAAAACCTTAATGCCGATGCCGCAAAACGCCTGGATGCGATTGAATCCATGGAAGAACTGGGCGCGGGCTTCATACTTGCCACCCACGATCTCGAAATTCGAGGTGCCGGCGAACTGCTCGGTGATGACCAGACTGGTCACATGCAACAGATTGGTTTCAGCCTTTACTCCGAACTGCTCGCCAAAGCCGTGAACTCGATCCGCGATGGCAATGAACCTGATCTAGAGGCCGGTCTGAATCACGGCCCGGAGATCAACTCCCACCTGCCGGCATTACTGCCAGAAGACTACATGCCCGACGTGCATATGCGTCTGGTGCACTACAAGCGAATTGCCAGTGCTATCGATGAAGAAAGTCTCCGTCAGCTGCGGGCCGAACTCATCGATCGCTTCGGTCTGTTACCTGAAGGCACACAGAACCTATTCCGACAAACAGCCATTAAACTTAGCGCGGCACCGCTCGGCATTAGAAAAATCGACATGTATGGCGAAAGCGCGATTATCGAGTTCAGCCCTGACACCAACGTCGACCCGGTGCTACTGGTTACGCTGATTTCAGAACAACCGAAGGCTTACTCGCTGGATCGTGATCAGCGGCTGCGCCTAAAGTGGAACGATGAATCCGACGAAGCTCGGTTTGCCGCGGTAGAATTGGCTATACATACACTGAGCGAGACGATGACTCCGCGCGGAACGTAATTGCTGTAGCTGCATTTCAGAGCAGGAACCCAGACAGGAAGAACACCTCAGATGAACGCCGAAGCCTTATCCCGTGCTATGCCCCGTGCCATCACATTACTGTGTATCGCCACAATCGTTGTTGCCGGATTTAGTTCCCCACTTCACGCACAGACTGCCGCCGAAGAAGAAGAGCAGGTAAAGATATACCAGGTCGACGTTATTGTGTTCCGCAATATCGCTGCCGCACGGACCTCCTCAGAAAGCTGGCCCGACGCGGTTCCTGAAATAACCGATGACGATATTCTTGACCCCGCTAACCCGGCAAATCTCGATGAATTCTTATCCCAACTCGACATGCAAGATACGGTGGAGCCTTCAGCGAATGAACTAACCGGCCCCGACTTATTGCTGCCCGATGCCTTACCCGCGCCTCAACAGTTTGCAATGCTGGATGGCTTTGGCGAAGAACGGGGTTTAAAAAAAGAGTACACAGCGATTGAAAAGAGCGCCGACTACGAGCCTCTGTTGTACGCCAGCTGGCGTCAGGAGGTCGACGACAAGAACACTGCTCAGGCAGTTGACGCTGGCAGCATCGGCATTCCAGACACCCTGCTGTCAGGAAGTTTTCGTCTGTATCAGGAACGCTATCTGCATATTGAGGTGAAGTTGGATCTGGTGGATAATGAAACGCACAGCTTCACTATCGATCAGTCACGACGATTGCGGGGCAAAAAAACGCAATATTTTGATCATCCGATCTTCAGCGTAATCACGCTGGTTACCGAAGTAATGCCCGCAGAAGACCGGATGAACGATTAGATCCATTAGCAGAAAAACTGATAGAGCTTCTATTTACGCACTAAGTGCTGAACCGCGGCGGCGACCACTGCCGGCCAGCTTGCTTTGAGCCTCGTCCAGCAGTCGTTCGGGCGATTCCTGCCAATCGGGCAAGGCTCCGGCAACGCCATAAGACACTGTCAAAAATCGGGTCAATCTGGCACGTGGATGATGCATTGCCAGCCCACGAACTTTCTCACTAATACGATTGGCCACCAATTCGGCGTTGAGCGCATTGGTGTCGGCAAGCAACACCACAAAACTATCGTCATCAAAGCGGGCGCTAATATCCCCGGAACGGCGTAGCGAACCGTTCATTGCATGGCCGATTTTTCGCAAGCATGCATCGCCAGCATGCTTGCCAAACACATCGAGGTAATCGCTAAAACAATCGACCCGAATAATGACCGTGCTGAGCTCACGCTGTTCAAGCGCAGACTGCAACCACTCGCGGCGCAAGGCTGCCAGAAAACTTTCACGATCAAGCAACCCTGTGACCGTATCGCGACCTGCGCGTTTGCGGGTTACCGAAGATTGCTCACCCAAACCAAGCGTCGCATGCAAACCGCTAGGGCCAGCAGCAGGCACCTCCACAATAACCGCATACCAAACGTTCAATTTGCCCTTAGCGTCATACACCGGCGTGAACTTCAGCTGTACACCATCGTTACCGCCCTGATGATGGCGACTCAAAATACGCGAAGCGGGTACTTTTTGCTCTGCTGAACTGAGAGTATCCTGCACGGTCTCCGTGACCGGAGCACAATCACCGGCAGAGAAGTGGTGCCAGGGTTGTCCTATCATCTCAGCCGCAGAAAAACCGGTGAGTTCGACCAGTGCGTGATTAACGCAAATAACCCGCAGCTCCGGTTTACGAGCATCCAACAGCAGCCCACCGACCGGGTTTAAGTCGAGTATCTGTGCAGAAATCTGTAATTCGTTCTTTCGCATGTTTGCCCGGCAGATCAGTAGCCCATAACCTGTCTCTTATACACATCTGACGCTGCCGACGATCTACTCTGTGTAG
>CAJXQV010000231.1 GCA_913058165.1 uncultured Chromatiales bacterium
CGAGATTGCCTCTTGTCTCGTGGGCTCGGAGATGTGTATAAGAGACAGAATGTTGATGAAATACGCAATCAGGCGAGCCGCAAGATTGATTTAAGTGATACCCAGGTGGTTAATGATGAGGCCGCAATGCGGCTTATTCTAAAAGCAGGCGTGACGACCGCTAAACAGTTGACCCAGTATGCAGGCCGTGGCGTTGGTATGGATGTTGTGGTTAATGAAGTGGCGAAACTTGGCGGCACATTGGGTATTAAATCTGAGCCGGGCGAGGGCTGCACATTCATAATTCGCTTGCCATACACACTTGCTGTGGCTCAGGCGCTTATTGTTCAGGTGGCCAATGAGACATACGCGTTGCCAATGCCTTCTATTGAAGGCGTAATTCGTGTGTCTCACGATGAGTTTGATGGCTATCTTGAGAAGGCAGTGCCTGTTATTGAGTATGGCGGCGTTGTGTATACGTTCCGTCATCTCGGTCAGTATCTTGGGCTCACCGACCTTGGTATGCCTCTGGATACGGAATCCGTATCGTTAATCCTGGTTAAAACGGAAGAAGAGGCCGTTGCCTTGATTACGGATAAAACTGTGGACAGTCGCGAGATTGTTGTTAAGGCGCTTGGGGCGCAGCTTGCCACTGTCCGCGGTGTATCCGGCGCGACAATTCTTGGTGATGGACGTATCGTTATTATCCTCGATGTGACTGTGTTGGTTCGATCAATGCCAATGAGCGAAGACACCACACCACTAGTCGGCGATATCGTAGCGCATCGAGCGCCGTTGGCGATGGTTGTTGATGACTCCATCACCATGCGCAGGGTGAGCCAACGGTTGTTGGAGCGTCGAGGGCTGCGTGTTGTTACCGCCAACGATGGTGTTGATGCACTGGAAAAGATTGAAGATGAAATTCCCGATATTGTGTTACTCGATATTGAGATGCCACGCATGGATGGTTACGAGCTTGCGAAGAATTTGCGCAACAATCCGGATACCAGAAAAGTGCCCATTATTATGATTACATCGCGCAGCGGCGAAAAACATCGTGCCCGCGCAATTGAGCTTGGTGTGAATGATTATCTGGGCAAACCGTATCAGGAACAGGAGATGCTTGAGTCAGTGCGCATCTTGTTAGCTGATAAGGCACCTGCAACGCTCTAGCGCCAAGATTCGGAGAGTTTCAACATGCAATCGAATGACGAAATATACAGCTTGTTGGTGCCGTTGCATGGTGATCGAGTCATTTTGCCTCGCGCCAGTGTGGCTGAAGTAGTCCGTTACGCAGAACCGGAGCAATCCGCAGTGGGGCCTGACTGGCTGCTGGGTACTGTTGTGTGGCATGGCAAACCTATTCCGCTGCTTTCATTTGAGAAGCTGTGCGGAGAAGAGGGTTCCGAGCCAGGAAGTCGCAGCCGGATTATTGTTGTTTACGCACTTAATCCAACGAGTGACTTGGTCATGTACGGACTGCTTGCAGAAGGCTTTCCGCAGATTGTGCGCGTCAATCGTGAAGTGCTGTTGCAGGACCTGGCCTATCAGCCTGACCCGGCCAAGCCTATCTTGTGTCGTATCCGGATGATTAACGAAACGGCTCTTATTCCTGACTTGCAGCGGGTGGAGTTGGCCTTGTTGTCACAAGACGAGACTCCTGACCCGAAGCCCACGGCGCTGCAGTAGCCAAACGGCGCACGTCCGCTCAGTGATTAGCGCCCATATCACCGTATCGACATTGCAAAATGCTTAGCGCCGCTAGGGGCGCTGTTTCGGTCCGCAGAATCCGAGGGCCCATTGAGCCAAGGGTTACGCCAAGGCTTTTTGCCAGCGCCTCTTCGCCGCTGCTAAAGCCGCCTTCCGGGCCGATGATAAGAATAATACTTGTGCCACTGAGTGGTGCGGCGCCAAGTGCCGGGTAATCGCCGGGAACCAACATTACAGCCTGGTCGTTTTTATTAAGAGCCCCCAAAGCTGCCTCGAGCTTAATAGGCAGCATAATTTTAGGAACAACTGCGCGCCCACTTTGCTCGCAGGCGCTAACGGCAACTTCCTGCCAATGCTCTGTGCGTTTGTCTGCCCGAGCCGCGTCCAGTTTTACCATTCCGTGTTTTGTAAGCACGGGTCTGATGCGCATCACACCGAGTTCGGTTGCTTTTTGCACAACAGAGTCCATTCGGGAACCTTTGCTAACGCCTTGCCACAATTCAATCTCAAGCGACGATTCGGTGGGCGGTATGCGTGCAATGCCTGTGCTTAGTTCAACAGCCGATTTAGCCACGCTATTGATAATGGCATCGTATTCGCAACCTGATCCGTCAAACAGCACTACGGTATCGCCTGGCTGCATGCGCAGCGCCTTGCTCATATGTCTCGCAGGGCTGCCGGTAAGCAGGGTCGTGCTTTCTGAGTTTAGCGGGGTAGATGAAAAGAATCGGGGTGTATTCATTGTTCTATCTGCTTAGTGCGGTGAGGGTTTTGCTTCAAGTGCCGGAACATCAGTTGGCCGATCGGGTAATTCTACCAGCTGATGATGCGCAGTCATGCACATAGCTTGGCTGCTATGTCGTCTGTAAGTGCAGCCCATCAAAGCGTTTGTTGTACAGTAGTGTTCTAACGAGAATAACAGGGGCAGAAGATTTGTCATCAGTAACTACTAGCTTTAGCTTATTGCCCGGTAGCGGGCTGCTGACTGGTGCCCGGCAACTGTCGTCGCCAAACTGTGATGATCGTCCAGTCGGAAGCGCGCCCGAGTTGTTTGTAGTTCATTGTATTTCTTTGCCACCCAGCAATTTTGGCGGGCTAGGAATTGAGCAGTTATTCACCAACTGCCTCGATCCGAAAGAGCATCCTTATTATGCTGAGATCCGTGGCCTGGAGGTTTCTTCGCATTTTCTAATTCGTCGGGATGGTGAGTTGGTGCAGTTTGTCGACGTATTTCGGCGCGCCTGGCATGCGGGAGTATCCGCCCATGAGGGGCGCGAACGCTGCAATGACTTTGCTGTTGGCATCGAGCTTGAGGGTGCCTGTCTCTTATACACATCTGACGCTGCCGACGATCTACTCTG
>CAJXQV010000232.1 GCA_913058165.1 uncultured Chromatiales bacterium
TACACAGAGTAGATCGTCGGCAGCGTCAGATGTGTATAAGAGACAGTACCCATACCACCGGCAATCATAATCGGCTTGTGATACCCGGCAGCGAGTGTCTCGCTCTCTGGCTGCTCAAAGGTGCGGAAGTAACCCAGAATATTCGGGCGACCAAATTCATTGTTGAATGCCGCGCCACCAATAGGGCCCGACAACATAATTTCACGCGCAGTAGCAAGACGACTGGGATGACCAATACTCAGCTCCCACGGTTGCTCATAACCGGGAATCCGCAGATGCGACACTGAGAACCCAGTAAGGCCTGCCTTCGGCGTAGCGCCACGACCCGTAGCACCTTCATCACGAATCTCGCCACCCGAGCCGGTTGCGGCACCAGGAAAAGGCGATATTGCAGTTGGGTGATTATGGGTCTCGACTTTTATCACCAGATGAATGTCTTCCTGATAATAACTGTAAAGGCGATCACGCCCGGCAGCCACTAACCGACCACCTCGCCCCCCTTCTATTACTGCGGCATTATCGGAATACGCTGACAACACCCCTTCAGGATGCGCCGCATGAGTAGAACGAATCATGCCGAACAGCGTATTGGGCTGCTCTTCACCGTCGACTATCCAATCGGCATTGAATATTTTGTGCCGACAATGTTCAGAATTTGCCTGGGCAAACATCATTAATTCGGCATCGGTCGGATCTCGCTCCGTTTCGTTATAGCGATCAACCAGATAATCAATTTCATCTTCTGACAAAGCTAAGCCGAGCTGGATATTTGCTGCAACCAATGCGTCACGTCCTTCAGCCTGCAACGGAATACGGGCCAGTAATGCCGGCTCGTGATGAACAAACAAACCCACTACATCAACATCGCCGACAAACACGGCATCGGTCATCCGGTCATGCAACAGGCCGCTAATGTCCGCAACATTGCCGTCACTTAGAGCTGATGGCATTTCAATGTGATACTCAACACCACGTTCAACGCGCAGCAACGAACTCAAACCACAGATCTGAGCGATATCAGTGGCCTTACTCGACCACGGCGAAATAGTGCCTACCCGCGGCACCACTGTAATACGAAAACCACCTTCAGCCGCATCAGGCATATGCGGCCCATAGCTCAGCAGCGCAGATAACGCCTCCAACTCAGCTGATGTGAATTCTTTAGCGAGCTCTGCAAAATGAGTAAACCGGGCGGTAACGCCGCTGATCTCGGGAGCGATCTCACGCAGCTCGGCAATTAATTTTTCCTGGCGGAATGACGACAGAGCCGGAGGCCCCTGAAGTTGCAAAACGGGCATGATTTAGTTCTTCGCTGGGTTCATGTGGTGGTGTAATGGAGACAGGATCATTTGCCCGGCTCACCCTTCTCTGAACCGAATGGATGCATCGGGAAGGGGGTAATGTTGGTGCCGTCGAACGAACTGATTTTAGCAACACCCTGCTTCTCTACTTCGTCGATACGAATAATTGAGTGCATCGGAATATAGGTGCGTTTTACCGAGTCAAATTCGTTTTTGAGCTTCTCTTCCGCCGGATCAACGAGCACCGACGTACGCTCGCCGAAGACCAGCTCTTCAACATCAATAAACCCGTACAACGCGCCTTCACCAACGCTGCGTGCATAAATTTCATACACCTTGCCCTGATTCATAAAAATGATCCGATATAACTGATCTTCCAACATGATGTTTAAAATGCTCCATTAACGAGTTTTGCTTTTTGCAACGCAAAACCCCGAAAACCTTATAATAAATATTAATGATTAGGCGGCAAAGTGGCCCTGGCATTGGACTCAGGCTCGCCGCACAGTAATTATACCCGCTAAAATAGTGTTGCGGCATGCCTATGACAGATTGGCCCTGAACAGCAATCTGTGACTTACCGCACCTTTTTTTGAGCGATGTTCCAGCAAAATTGATGCACTAGAGGCTTAGCTCCTCTCCCACTTTTCACAATAAAGACTCGCAAATAGCCGTCAGGATGCCATATGCCACTGCGATTACAAATCGTCAGCCAACATAAAGACTCGGTCGGTGAAAACCACACCCGTGAATTTATCGGCTGTGGCGGCACCATTGGTCGCAGCCTCGAAAACGATTGGGCACTGCCTGATGCCCAGCGCTACCTGTCTTCACGACACGCCATGATTGATTGCAAAGGGAGTACATTCTATCTGTTCGACACCAGCCGCAATGGCGTTTTCCTCAATGGCTCTGACGCCCCCATTGGTAAAGGCAGCTCACAAAAGCTCAAAGATGGCGATCTGATCCGTATGGCTGATTACGAGTTTCTAGCCAGAATTATTGTTGATAAGCGGCTTAAACCAGATGACGGCATGCGAGACTCAATTGTGCGCGCGCAGCTGGTTGAAGAAGACACATCGAAGGAAATACCGATGCTTGCCGAAGACAACATGAGCGAACCGACCTTGGACGACGTTATAGATGTCGCCAAAAGCTCGGGTAACTAAGGCTCAAAGGCAATACCAATAGCCAGAAATAGGCCGCGCCAGTCGCAAAGCCATGCCTAATGAAGCTGTAAAAGAGAGGCCCATCGTATTAAAGAAACACTTTGCTGCCCGCTAAGGCGCCAATCTCTCGCCAAAAAGAGCGCTGCTCAGGCTAATTTTGCATCGCATTACGGGGGGCTTCCTCTGAATCACCGATCACGGTGTATATTTCACCTGTTAATGCAAATGATTCTCATTTAAGATAGACACAGCGAAGGCCGCATTGTGCGGTGGGCAACCAGCGTGCGAAATAGCCATGAAACTCGATCAGTTAACCCCCGGCCAAAAAGCCACCATCACCAATATTGATGAAGACGGCCCGGTAGCCCAGCGCCTGATGGCAATGGGTCTAATCGATGGCACGAAGATCAGCATGACCCGAAAAGCACTTGGCGGTGATCCCGTTGAAGTTGAAGTAATGGGCTACGCGCTGTCATTGCGCAAAGATGAAGCGCGCCGCATTAGCATCGAAATCAGCACCTCATGAACACTGCACCTGTCTCTTATACACATCTCCGAGCCCACGAGACAAGAGGCAATC
>CAJXQV010000233.1 GCA_913058165.1 uncultured Chromatiales bacterium
TCGTCGGCAGCGTCAGATGTGTATAAGAGACAGGGCAACATAGTGACCGAAGACCTGGTGTTTATGTTCGATGCTATGGGTATTAAAACCGGTATAGAGCTCGACAAACTTATGCAGGTTCGCGAGATTGTCCGCAAAGCCTTACCTAAGGAGGAACTTTATGGTTTCACCCCGGATGCCGGCTACCCGAAAGGCTACGCAGCAGGCAAAGGCTGGGGCATCTAACGCACCCATAATCCCGACGGGCTTTGTGGCAGCTTTGCCGGCATAAGCCAGCAACATTGTTGCCGCCCCGACGCAGTACCCCAGCGGATTTAAAGAAGCATAAGGCACCGAGTGCCTAAGCCACCGGGGCCAAATGCGTTATTTGGTTTTGAACTGAATATCGAGTTGCAGCGTGTTGACATCAAACGGGTTAGACGTATTTGGGTTGCCACTTTCAACACCATTGCTGTCTTTGCGTTCAGTGTCGAAGTACGTCATCTGAATGTACGATTGCTTGGCCAGCCCGTACTGCACAGCGCCAACCCAACCCTTCGAGTCGGTGCCACCCCCACCAAAATCAGAGTCCGTGAGCAGACCCAGCATGGCATCGGCATCTTTATCCTGATAGCTCAGCTTGACCACCCAATCGTTGAAGCCGCCAGACTTGCCCAAATACACACCAAGAGCATAAGCAGTATCCAATTTCTTGCCTTGTGAAGGACCTGATGGGACAGGCTTGGCATCAAGGTTTTGTATATAGTCTGCGAAGAACCCGAATGGCAGGCCTGTATCGAAGTCGACTGTTGCATAAAGCTCAGCCGGTGCGTAATTCATGACATAGACCGCACCAGTCTTGCCAGGTACCAGTGTTGTGGTTCCTGACTTCACTGCAGTATTGCCAAAACAGCCGCGACCCGCCCCATTACCCCCTGTGTCATTGCTTGGTGCGTCGTAGCAGTTCAGGCCTTCAGCCTTGATATTAAAGTAGCTGGCACCCAGGTTAAGCTTGGCAATGCCAACCTCAGGCGTAAAACCGCCCTGCACACCCCAGCTGAATTTTGTGCCCAAATCGCTGTTGCTGTCGCCTTCAAGCCACGTGCCCAGACCGTTGAAGTAGAACGCACTTGTTTTGTAGTTGAGATCAAAACCTTCCGGACGCCAATCACTGTCCCAGACCAAGCCGTTTTTGCCCGGACGGAAGAATTGATTTGTGAATTTACCCAGACTGAATTGCGCACCCTCTGCAAAATTCCAGTCCACGTAAGCCAAATCAAGCTGCACGGCTTTGCTCGAACCCCCACCGCCGAGTGTTTGATTACTCGATACAGGGTCATCACCGCCGGTTGCCAGCCCGAAACCCATCTCAACCGAATCAGACACTTTGCCAATAACGGCGACCCGTGCACGAATACGCTCACGATTGCGGCTGGTATCATAGGCAGTAAAGGGGGCAGTAGTGGCAAAGGGGCCTGAAACATCATCATTCTGGTAGCGAAATCTAAAATCGCCTTTCAGTTTAATCCGTTCAGCCCAGCTCATTTTTTTGGTGCTGGTTTCAAGCGTGTTCACGCGAGCTTCAAGAGAAATATCGTTACCGCTCTGCGCAGCTTCCAACTCAGTTTGTATTGCCGCATTCTCAGCCTGAACCTCAGCATTCTGTGCTTCGATCTTAGCCAGACGATCGCTCACAGCCTGAAACTGCTCTTTCAATTGCTGAAATTCCGCATCGGTTACCGCAAAAGCCGCGGGACTTCCGATAATAATAGCAAACCCTACCAGGGCCACTAATTGCTTCATTCTTTACTACTCCAATTACTGATACATCGATTTTTTAGAGGCGCAATATACTGCAAACTGGTGACGTCCACCATAATGTTTTGCAGCCAATTATCATTATTTTCGGAGAATTACCTTGTTATAAAGCATTACTGAGTTTGCTGCTGCAAATACGCTATGAGGTTAGCGCGCTTCTGGGGGTCGCGAATACCAACAAACACCATTCTATTTTGGGGAATCAGCTCTGCTGGACGAGCAAGCCACTCATCCATAGTCTGCACATCCCAGACCACACCTGAGGCCAATAACGCCTCGGAATAGTTGAAGCCTTCCATTTGGCCCGCGGGACTATCAAATACGCCGTAAAGGTTTGGGCCCACTTTGTTAATGCCGCCCTCTTTAAGGCTGTGACAGGCACGGCACTGCAGAAACGAGCGCTCACCCTGCTTAAGGTCGGCACTCGCCAACAGGGTTGTGACATCGGCGTTGGCATTAGCAGCCTGCTCAGCTGGCTTCTGCCCGCAAGCGGAAAGCACCAGAGCTGCAAGTGCCGCTATCGAAAGTATTTTTAACGAATTCATTGGTGCGTATTCTCCTAATATCTTAAACCGCAAGAACATCGCTGGGGATGCTCCGCTCAAACTGCAAACTTACTGTTTATCGGGGTTGGCCGTCATCCGAGCCGGATACTCAGCTTCTGCCCTAGCCCTGTACTCCGGAGGCAAATCATCGAGTGATTTTAGCTTCGCACCTGACGCATGCCACACGACATGCCCGGGTTGGTCACCCATATCCATCCATTTCAACCAAGGCATAAACACCGTTGAACTGAAAACAGAAGGCAAGCTGCGCACAGAGTCATCGAGAAAATCTTTAATCGGAGCAAACATAGTTTGCCGTTGCGCCCTGGGTGGGGCCATGCCGGGTGGGTAGACTGTCTGGTTATGCATCCACAACGTATCGCGGGCAAAGCTCCATTCAAGCTGCAATGGACTTGCCGCCATTTTGTCTTTAAATGCCATCGGGCGAATGCCATTGGTGGCGTAGCTAAAACCGCGCCCTTTACCACCGCCCTGAACAGCATCCTCAACCTCAAGCATTTTACCGGTATACGGGTTGCTCCAGGTTTCCAAAAACTCATTGGTTTCGATATCGCGGAAGAAGGTGACGGTATTGCCGGTAAGTTCATACTCAGTGGCCGAGATCTGTCGCATCCAGTAGATTTCCATACCTTCAAACCTGTCTCTTATACACATCTCCGAGCCCACGAGACAAGAGGCAATCTCG
>CAJXQV010000234.1 GCA_913058165.1 uncultured Chromatiales bacterium
GAGATTGCCTCTTGTCTCGTGGGCTCGGAGATGTGTATAAGAGACAGGCGTTAAACAATGCGTTGTTATCGCGGGCACAGACCTATGTTCTTAAGTCCTTGCAGCCGGAAGATCTGCTGCAGTTGTTGCGACGTGCGCTTACCGACAGTGAGCGCGGCTTAGGTGAGCTTTCTGTCGCTGCCAGCGACGCCGCTTTGTTGAAGATTGCTAAAGCAGCCGACGGCGACGGGAGACGTGCGCTGAATCTCTTAGAACTTGCCGCTGATCTTGCGGTAGCGGCCAACGAAGCTGTACCCGCACTAAGTGATGCCGTATTGGCTGAATCGCTTACCGATACCTTGCGCCGTTTTGACCGCGGTGGTGATGTATTTTACGACCAGATCTCGGCTTTGCACAAAGCGGTTCGTGGTTCCGATCCGGATGCTTCATTGTATTGGTACGCACGCATGATCGACGGCGGATGTGACCCTTTGTATATTTCAAGGCGCGTCATTCGCATGGCCTCAGAAGACATCGGTAATGCTGACCCGCGGGCGATGCAGATTGCCCTCGATGCCTGGGAATCGGTCGAGCGGTTGGGGCAACCAGAGGGCGAGCTTATGCTGGCGCAGGCGATTGTGTTTATGGCCTGTGCGGCAAAGAGTAATGCGGTGTATATGGCGTGGAATGAGGCTCTGAGCGATGCCCGTAAGCTCGGCAGCCTGGATGTGCCGAACCACCTTCGCAGCGCACCGACCAAGCTCATGAAAGAACTGGGTTATGGCGAAGGTTACCGTTATGCACATGACGAGCCTGATGCCTTTTCAGTGGGCGAAAGTTACTTCCCTGAAGGCATGAACCCTCGTCAGTACTACCAGCCGGTGAATCGCGGCTTGGAAATTCAGATCAGCGAAAAACTCACGCGCTTGCGCGAGCTTAACCGGCAAGCGGGTCCAAGAAAGCCGGAAACCGACAGTTAAGCTGTGTAAAATATCCCTTATCGCCACTCCGGAATTTCGCACATGATGTGCGGCACCAGCCACGGGGATGGATTTCGTTAACCGCTGTAGCGCACGTCTCGCACCGGCAATAGATAAAGACCTTTACGATGTTAGATCAACGTTTGCTTCGCAATGATTTAGACGCCGTAGTCAGGAATCTGGCACGCCGTGGTTTTAGCTTTGACTCATCCCGACTTGCCGAGCTTGAAGAGCAGCGAAAAGGCCTGCAGGTTCAGGTCGAGGATTTGCGGAACGAACGCAACGTCAAGTCAAAATCAATTGGCCAGGCGAAGGCTAAGGGCGAAGATATTCAGCCCTTGCTGGATACTGTGGCGACTCTGGGCGGAGATCTTGATGCTGCTGACGCCGCACTTAAAATACTGCAGGCCGAGCTGGATAAAATTCAGTTAGGGCTGCCGAATCTGTTGCATGAGTCGGTGCCTGATGGTGCCGATGAAGAAGCCAACCTTGAGGTGCGTAAGTGGGGTGATATTCCACAGTTTTCATTTGACCCTAAAGATCACGTCGACGTGGGTGAGAATATGGGGCTGCTGGATGCGGCCACCGGCAGTAAGATTTCGGGTTCACGCTTCACTGTAATGTATGGCTCGCTTGCTCGGCTGCATCGTGCATTGATTCAATTTATGCTCGACACCCACGTGCAGCAGCATGGTTACGAAGAAGTCTACGTGCCGTATCTGGTGAACTCGGCTTCATTACTTGGCACTGGGCAGCTGCCGAAGTTTAAAGACGATCTTTTTGAAGCCGCTGGCGGGCATGATCTTTATTTAATTCCCACCGCCGAAGTTCCGGTGACTAATATTGTGCGCGATGAGATTCTGGATGCGGCCTTACTGCCTATGCGTCGCGCTGCCCATACGCCGTGCTTCCGGTCAGAAGCCGGCTCTTATGGCCGTGATACTCGCGGTATGATCCGCCAGCATCAGTTTGAGAAGGTGGAGTTGGTGCAGTTGGTGAAGCCGGAAAACTCTTACGCCGCCCTAGAAGAACTAACAGGCCATGCTGAAAAGGTTTTGCAGCTGCTTAAATTGCCTTATCGAGTTATGGTTCTGTGTGCCGGAGATATTGGCTTTGGCGCTGCTAAAACCTATGACCTGGAAGTGTGGTTGCCGGGGCAGGGCAAGTATCGTGAGATTTCCTCCTGCAGTAACTGCGAAGGTTTTCAGGCACGACGTATGCAGGCACGTTGGCGAAACCCTGAAACCGGCAAGCCGGAACTGCTGCACACATTAAATGGCTCGGGTGTTGCCGCAGGACGCGCTTTGGTTGCCGTGTTGGAAAACTACCAGCAGGAGGACGGTAGCGTGCTGGTGCCTGAAGTATTGCAGCCCTACATGAATGGTGCGACTAAGCTGAGTTAAGGCTGGCTTATAACTCCAGTCTTGCTGATATAAAACATTCGATGCAAGGTCGGTTTTTTTATGCCAGAGCGAAGTGACGAAATGCGGTGTGTTCACTATAGTCACCCCCAAACCAGAAAGACTCTATCTAGTCGCCGTTATCACCGTTCGTATTGCCACTGTCATCGGCCAAGGGCGCATCATCCGGGGTCTTTGGTTTTCGTTCATCGTTTACGGTGGGTGGCGTGTCGGTATGTTTGATGTTGATATCACGTTGCGGAAACGGAATCGTTATATCACTTTCACGGAAGCGTCGGTCTATCTCAAAATTTAGTGCGCTGATCACGTCAAAGCGCCGCGGAATTCGTAAGATTCGCACTCGCAGTTCGAAATCGAGTGAGCTATCGCCAAACCCCATAAACAACGCTTTAGGTCCGGCAGCACGACCATCGGTAATGACTTCAGGGTGTTCGCCAGCCACTGCTTCAAGTATGTCTTTCACCAACACCACGTCAGAGCCATAGGCCACCCCGACTTTTAAGCGCAAACGGCCGTAGGGGTTGTGCAGTACCCAGTTGGTTACACGCCCAGAAATGAGTTCGGAGTTGGGCACCAATACATCCTGATTATCGAGTGTTTCAATTTCCGTGGAGCTGTCTCTTATACACATCTGACGCTGCCGACGATCTACTCTGT
>CAJXQV010000235.1 GCA_913058165.1 uncultured Chromatiales bacterium
ACGAGATTGCCTCTTGTCTCGTGGGCTCGGAGATGTGTATAAGAGACAGTATCGGTATTCTGCTCGCCATTCCTATTGTCATTACCGGGGATACCGCATTTCTTGCTCTGCCGGAGGGCTGGCAGGCGGGCAGCGGGCTCGGACTTATCGTTCTGACACTGGTCGCACTGTGCCTGTTCCGGACAGCGCAGCATCGCAGCTTGCCGCAACGGTCTTAAACACAGACAATAAGCCCCAACATCGACCGCGGTCGTATTCGTCTATTCAAGGAGAGTTTAAATGGCAGCGTATCAGGTGGCAATTTGTCATATCACCAACCCGACCCCCGAAATGAAAACCTATGCAGCAACATCGGCCAAGATCGTCGCCGACATGGGCGGCTCATATCTGGTGCGGGGGCCTGCTGCCGAAATCAAAGAAGGCGATTTCCTGAAAGGTAAAGTTGTACTGATAACTTCTTTCCCGACCATGGATCAGATGAAGGCTTTCTGGGCGAGCGAAGAATACAATGCAATTAAACATTTGCGCGATGGCACCGGCACATACGACGTTGCTATTTATGAGGGCTGAGCATTAGCTGGGGTTCTAAGAGAATAAAAAAGGCCGCATAAAGCGGCCTTTTTTATAACTTACCGAAATGCACCAATCTAGGGTGCCTTCAAGCGAAGCTACACCGTATGGGGCTATCAGAGCTGCAGCGTGCCATCCACAACCATGAATGAAGCCGTGGTTTCGGCAACAACAACGCCATCGTCAGCACGAACCGCCTTGCCTTCCATCATCACCATACGCCCCTTAACGCGCGTCGCACGCCCTTCGAGGGCAAGCGTTGTGCCCAGATGCACTGGCTCGCGGTAGCGAATCTCACACTTCGCGGTATGCGCCCGCACGCCTTTCAGAAAAAGCCAGTTGGCCATGACATCGTCTAACACGGCGAATAAAATTCCGCCATGCACGAGATCGTCATACCCCACCGTATGAGCCTCAGGGCTAAAGCTTGCTCGACACACATCCTGATCGAGAGAAAAAATCAGTTGCAGGCCATCCGGATTATCCGGGCCACAAACAAAACAACGGGAACCATCACTGCGGGAAGTATTCATTGCGCTATGCTACCACCATCTTCTGCCCGCTCTGTTGCAAGGGTTATGATGAAGAACACCAAGGAGGCCGACATGGCATACGACAGCAATAACCTTTTTGCAAAAATCCTTCGGGATGAAATTCCCGCGGTCAAAGTCTACGAAGATGAACATACCCTCGCCTTTATGGATGTTATGCCGCAGGCCGAAGGCCATACGCTAATCATTCCGAAAGAAGCCGCCTGTAATCTGCTGGAACTGTCCGCAGAAGGTGCCGCACGGCTTATTCAAACAACACAGAAGATCGCTAGGGCGATAGATTCAGCAATGAAACCAGACGGCATCATGATTAGCCAATTCAACAATGAGGCTGCCGGGCAAAGCGTATTTCACGTGCACATGCATGTGGTGCCGCGCTGGGAAGACGTGCCATTACGGCGTCATTCGGGCGCCATGGCTGATCCCGCTGTTCTCGAGGAGCGCGCTTCAAAAATTCGCGATGCCCTGATGTAGCCCCTACTAAATAGCCTCTAAAAAAACCCGCTAACGCGGGCTTTTTTGTACTCTCATCACTCCGCCAAAGACCTAGGTCAAATGAGCCGTGCACCCTGATACCCTGCCCAGGCGAGCAACAAACCGAGAGAAATCTGCACAACAATATTAATGCCGAGTTTTAAAAACTCAGCACTGCTTAGAAGGGTAAAATTTTCATAGGCGAAACTGGAATAGGTGGTAAAACCACCGAGAACGCCTACAGCAAGAAACAAACGCCATTGCTGGTCGAGCAGACCGCGCATATCGCTTAGCCCGATTACCAAGCCGATCAATAAACAGCCGATCATGTTCACGGCTAAAGTGCCGAATGGAAAAACGCCCGGAAGCCAAGCCTTTTGCACCCAATGATGCACGACAAAACGCAGACTAGAGCCCACAAAACCGCCCATGCCGACAATCAGTACCTGACCAAATGTAATCCCATTCATATTCGGCGTTCCTCATCGATTTCTTGCCGCATCATAACTCCGTCGACCCGATAGAGCCGACCTTGGCAGTCTGCAGCTGTTGCTGGTACGCGATCAGTTCCGCAACCGACACCAACCGCACGCCCTGCTCCGGCAACATCGGCAAAACCTGTTGCAGAAATGCTGTGGTTTCAGGGTATGGGTGCCCGATAGCCACCGCAAAGCCTTGTTTACGGGCCATGTTAAGCAGGCGCTGGTACTCGTGTTTCAAATTTTCTTCGCCGGGCTCATCATCCAGAAATATATTTCGGCGGGTTACGGGTATCCCGTACTCGGCAGCCATGTCTGCAGCAATGCTCTGGGCTGTGGTGTAACTGTCGACAAAAAACAAATGTTGATACGTAGCGATCTCCGCCATCAACCAATCCATGTGACCTGGGTGCCGGGTAATCAGGCTTCCCATATGATTATTAACGCCAACCGCATTCGGTACCGATGCAAGGTCGGCCGCGAGAATCTGTTGCAACTCTTCGCGGCTGTTATCAAGACTAATTTCACCAATACCGGCGAGGCGACTTATATCCATTGCCTGGAGAGGCAGATGCAGCATCACCTCTTTCCCTGAGGTTAGGGCAGCCGCGGAAACTTGAGCGGCCCAGGGCGTGTGCGGCAACACCGAACAAGCGACAGGTCCGGGCAACCGGGTAACGGCAAGACTGTAATCGCGTTGCTGGCCGAGGTCGTCGATGATGATTGCAATCACCGGCGCCGCAGGAGGCGCTGCGCAGACAGTCGCGCTCAACGCCAACACGAAAAAGCCGCTAAGGCGAATGCATACAGAACGGCAGTATTGGAGTGGATTCACAGCGCAAAGACTACGCTGTTTTGCAGGTAGCGACTAGTAAGGCGGAGCAGCAGCAGTGGGCCTGATCAAACTAACCCGAGCCCACGAGACAAGAGGCAATCTCGTATGCCGTCTTCT
>CAJXQV010000236.1 GCA_913058165.1 uncultured Chromatiales bacterium
GAGATTGCCTCTTGTCTCGTGGGCTCGGAGATGTGTATAAGAGACAGCCCTTAGTTAACTTAGATGCGCGACTTAACTGAATGAGACTCAGTGTTTCAGCATCTCGCAATTGAATCGCATTTTGTCCCATCGTATCCAGCTCATTAAAACTGTACACGTTGTTTTTCAACTTCTCTGTTGTGTTCATATCGCGTTCGGTTTTTTTTCTCACGAAAAGGGCATGGACTGCAGCCCAAGACGGAGATGACTCGTCACCCGTATGCGGCGACTCTCTGGCGCATTGCGTTCTAAGCTACTTTTATGTTCAGTCGTTACCGCGAAAGCAAGGGACGGCCAGACGGGAGAACCCCGACCGGCATCTCTTACAGGATTTCCTGACAGTACGGCAACTACCGGCAGGACTTAACGGACCCGCAACTCCTTACGTAGAATTTTACCGGAGGCGCTCTTTGGGATGACGTCGATAACCTCTAACTGCCGAATCTGCTTGTAGCTCACGAGGTGCTCACTCACCAACGCTTGAATTTCCTCGATTGTCACTGTATCACCCGCAGTGGCGACGACGAATGCTTTCGGGACTTCGCCTGCTGCGTCGTCAGGTACACCGATAACTGCAACATCGGCAATCTTCGGATGTGTCAGCAGCAGCGCTTCGAGCTCTGCCGGCGCAACCTGGAAGCCTTTAAACTTGATCAGCTCTTTGAGTCGATCAACAATTGTCATGTGACCATGCTCGTCAATGATGGCGATATCACCCGTGTGCAACCAACCGTCACCATCAATCGTTTCTGCCGTGGCTTTGTCATTGTTTAGGTAGCCGGTCATCACTTGAGGACCGCGCACCCAAAGTTCACCACGATCGCCAACACCCTGATCTTCGCCCGTGTCGGGGTCGACAATGCGACTTTCAGTATTCGAGACAGTGACGCCACTGGTGCCGGGACGGCAATCGCCTTCGACCGTGCAATGGCTGATCGGGCTAAGCTCTGTCATGCCAAAACCCTGCACAACTTCGCAGTTGAACCTTGCACCAGCTTCAGCTGCAATCTCAGCACCAAGGGGCGCTGCACCAGAGAAAATCTGCCGAACCGATGACGTATCGTAATCATCAACAATGGGGGCGTTAGCAAGACCAATAATAATGGGTGGTACTGCAAAGAAACGCGTGATTTTATAATCCTGAACAGCCTGCAATGCCTCAACCATATCGAAACGCGGCATCGTCACAACCGTTACACCGTTAGCGATAAGACCATTCATCAGCACCTGCATGCCATAAATGTGGAAAAAAGGCAGCGCCGCCAGTGCGACTTCATCATCGGTGTACTTGATGGCGTGAATGCACTGCTCAATGTTCGCCACAAGGTTACGATGCGTCAGCATGACGCCCTTCGGCATACCGGTTGTTCCTGAGGAATACGGCAACACAACCGTGTGTGTCGCTATATCGACAGGCACTTGGCTGATCGGATCTGCGAACACGTCGGCCATAGATGTAGTACCGGCAGCGGCATCGCCGATAACGATTATTTCAGTGACATCCGTACCTTCAATTGCCAGTTGAGCAGTCTCGATAAACATCGGCACAGTGAATAGCATTGTTGCACCGGCATCTTGTAATTGGTGTCGTACTTCCTCAGCACCATAGGTTGGATTGATTGTTGTCACCGCGCCACCGGCAACTGCGACACCGTGGAACACAACCGCATACTCAGGCAGATTTGGCGCCATTAGACCAACAACCTTACCAGGCGCAATACCCCGTGCAGCGAGTCCACCAGCGAGTGAATGTATCGCATCACTCAGCTGCTGGTAGTTGTAGGAATTCGAACCTGTCGCGTCTTGAATGGCGACCCGGTCACTCAGTTCCGCAGTACGACGTAGCATGTGCGCTGTGATGGTGACATCTGGAATGTCGACTTCTGGCAGTGGGCTTGGATGAACGATGATAGATGTCACGGGAAATACCTTAATAGTCTGAAGGCACGCAGTCTAAACTGCGTGCTTGTCAGAGTAAAAAAGAATTGCACGCAGACTCGGTCGGCGCTATCCGGTGAAATCCAATGACTGCGGGGAAACGTATCGACTCAGACGCAACCCTGTAGTAACCCGTACACAATGGGTTGCAGAGAGGTCGCATCGACAAGTACGCTCGCAAGCTATTTGTCGCGTGATTTTAGGCATCTCAGCCATTATCAAAAACTAATTGTGATATCTTTGCTCGCTAATGGTCGTTCACTAGGACAGATTTACCAAAATGAAGAAGACAGCAGTTCTATTAATACAGCTAGGAACGCCCGATAGCCCGAAAACCAGCGATGTAAGACGCTATCTCGGCCAGTTTCTGAACGATCCTAGGGTGATTGATTTACCGTGGCTCGCCAGAAAAATACTGGTCAATGGCATTATCGTGCCTTTTAGAGCACCTAAATCAGCGAAAATATACAAACAGCTTTGGGACGCCGGCGACGGCCAATCGCCTTTACTGACGCACACCCGAAAGGTTCAAGAAAAACTTGAAAAGCGTTTTGAAAACTCCAATGTTGATGTCTACATGGCGATGCGTTATCAAAACCCATCCATGACGGATGTCATGGAGCAAATTCGCGCACTTCACTACGACCATGTAATTATTTTGCCTCTATTCCCGCAATACGCCAGCGCATCAAGCGGTTCTGCTATTGAGCTCGCAATGAAGATAATGAGCAAATGGTGGACGACACCAGAGATAAGCATTGTGAATCAGTTCTGGGATAATGAGGGGTACATTGACTCTATCGTTGAGCGTGCAAAAGCCTTTAACCTTGATGACTACGACCATATCCTATTTTCGTATCACGGCTTACCACAAAGGCACGTCGACAAAATTTATGAAGGGGATGATATTTGCAATGACGCACCCTGCGAAACCGAGATTACCGAAGCTAACAGCCAGTGTTACAAGGCCACGAGCTACGCAACCACTCGCCCTGTCTCTTATACACATCTCCGAGCCCACGAGACAAGAGGCAATCTCG
>CAJXQV010000237.1 GCA_913058165.1 uncultured Chromatiales bacterium
ACGAGATTGCCTCTTGTCTCGTGGGCTCGGAGATGTGTATAAGAGACAGGTGCGCGCACTGGACTCGTGCTTTCGAAAACTTTATTGACTTCACTCACCCGCCGTATCTGCACCAAGCTTCAATCGGCGGCTGGATGCATGACTTTGCCGAAGGTGGTGCGGTGTCGCGTATCACCCACGAAGAAACCGACTACGGTTACAACATGACCACTGCACTCGGCGAAAGCCGGCGCGGATTTCCGGTCGAGTGGTATCAGCCCAACATGACTGTGTTGCACTTTGGCGATACGCCCTACAAAACCCTGCACGTGTTCTGCGTGCCGGTAAATGCCACCCACACCCGCGTCATGAATGTACGCATGGTGCCCACAGCTGATGATGTTCAGGCTCAACTCGAGCGCTGCCTTATCACCGATAAACAGGTGCTGGATGAAGATCGGGCTATCGTTGAATCCCAGCATGGCTGTGTACTGAGTAACCCTGCTGAAATCTCGGTGGCCGGCGATAGTCCGAGCCTCATATTTCGCAAGTGGTACAAGAACCTGCACGATTTTAATGGCGGAGCAACATCATGATTAAAGCCTATGCCCTCTCAGAGCCCAATGGCCAACTTCAACCATTTGAGTACGACCCCGGTGAGCTTGCCGCTGATGAGATTGAAATCAATATCATCCACTGTGCTATTTGTCACAGCGACATCAGCATGATGAACAATGACTGGGGCATGACCATCTACCCTATCGTACCCGGACATGAAGTTATTGGCACCGTTGCCGCAATGGGTTCAAACGTGTCGCACCTAAGCATGGGTGAGACCGTAGGTTTAGGCTGGCACAGCGCCTATTGCATGCAGTGCAACAGCTGCATGAGCGAAGATCACAACCTGTGCTCTGCCGCCACCGGCACCATTGTGGGGCACCACGGCGGCTTCGCCGACAAAGTCAGGGCTATGGCCAGCAGTGCGGTGCCATTGCCAGAAGGTCTCGACAAGGCCAAAGCCGGACCGCTATTTTGTGGCGGCATTACCGTGTACAACCCGCTGGTCCAATACGATGTGAAGCCTACCGATAAAGTTGCCGTCATTGGCATCGGCGGCTTGGGTCACATGGCACTTCAGTTTTGCAATGCCTGGGGCTGCGATGTCACGGCATTCACCTCCACCGATGCCAAACGCGAAGAAGCGCTAGCCATGGGTGCGCATCAAACACTTAACTCTCGCGATACTTCAGCAATCCGAAATGCCGCCGGCCGCTTCGACTTAATTCTTTCGACGGTGAATGTGAAACTAGACTGGTCAAGCTACCTCGGCACGCTTAACAAGAAAGGTCGCTTGCATTTTTTAGGCGCCACTCTTGAACCAATGAGTTTAAGCGTACCGGAGTTAACTGTGAATCAGCTAAGCGTATCGTCTTCAATGGTGGGCAGCCCAGCCACTATTGCCGAAATGCTGGACTTTGCGGCACTGCATAACATCGAGCCACATACCGAGCACTTTAAGTTTGAAGAGGTGAACGAAGCCTTGGCCTATCTAAAAAGTGGTAATGCGAGATATCGAGTGGTACTCAGTCGCTAACCTTATTTATCTGCCGAAGAAGCTTACGTAATCGGTGGTGACGTCGGGCAAAAAGAAACCCGCTCAAGCAGCGGGTTTTAATGTTGAATACTTGCTAATCAAATTCTCAAAAAATTCCGCACTCTGGACTTTGTATTTTTCCTGTTAAGTGCGGCGGGTTGAAAAGCCTTATTAGTTAGTCACTAATCGATGAGTGACGTGCATGCGTATCAAACCACCCGGGTATGGGGCGTTTAAACACTCGCTGCAACAAGCGCCATATTTTTCGTGCAAAGCGATTGGTGCGCATAAAAGTATCATTGCCGAACACACGATAACCGACAAAAATCCACCGATACACCCGCCGGATTTGGCCCCTGGATTGCCATGCTCCAGGCAATTCCTTACCAAACAACCCCGATGAATCATGTGCCAGTTGGAGATCGATATCCTTGCCTTCCTTAGCCGGTACTGGGGCACGAATGCTGGTAACAGTCGCCTGCTGTGACGCTTTAAAATGGTTATAGCCGAGACCATCGAGGATATCTAACTCGATGTCTATTTCACTCAACGATATTTTGCTGGATTCGATTGACACATAATCCGGTCGTTGCTCAAATTCTCCCAGTTTTTGCAGGCTGAATCTATCAGCGCCTTCAATATCAATCTTCATGTAATAGGGTATGCCGTACTTTTCAAGACAAGCACTGAGATCCACAACGGGCACCGTTATTTCTACACTTTCGAAGCCCATACGGGTGTTGCGGTCTTTCCACACGGGGTCAATCGTACCCCAAACCGTAACGGCCTTGTTTTTGTAGAACGTAATCGTATCGGACTCGGGTTGATCAACAATCGCACCTTCCACAATGGTCAGCTGACCGCTTTCCAGTTCAGCCGAAAACTGCTCCCGACACGCTTGCACAAGATCCGGATCAGCTTCGAAAGCGATTACCCGAAAACCTTTTGCCAGATAGAAGTTAGTGTCTTCGCCTTTGTGCAGCCCCAAATCATAAATCAGATCACTGTGCTTGCTTGCTTGTCTTAATGTCATGGTCGATTAACCTGCAGCGTATTATTTGGATCGATATGCCCTCATATCTCAATGGCCATATTGGCAGAATCGAGCTGTATTTGTACACTCTTTTAATAAGACACAGGCCTTTGAATACAACTCTGGTATTCGGCAAAATGGCATGCAATCTGATAGGGATGACTGCCGCCCATATTACGCAACCTCTCTAAGGTTAGTCGGTAAACGAATTAGCTCAAAATCGGGCTTGTGACGTTGTATACATTGCTGGTTGAGAAACAAGGGCAGCTTGCTGCGCACCAGATATTTGTCCTCGACATCGATCTCCTATTGGCGATCGTTATTGCCCAAGTGGGTGCTTACGTAACCGGGGGTGACGCCTGGCAAAAAGAAACCCGCTCAAGCAGCGGGTTTTAATGT
>CAJXQV010000238.1 GCA_913058165.1 uncultured Chromatiales bacterium
CAGATGTGTATAAGAGACAGCTAATACGGTATACACGACCCTCCCAATTCAGCGCGGCCACTACCTCAGTCTCAATCTGGGCGCACTCTTCGGCATCAAGCAAGTCGGCCTTGTTTAATACGAGCCAACGCTCACGCTCAGCCAATTCAGGACTGAATTTATCCAATTCATTGATAATGCTTTGAGCATCTTCAACCGGACTGCCAGTACCTTCCAAAGGAGCCATATCAACAATATGCAACAAAATACGGGTACGATTGAGATGACGTAAAAAGCGTGTGCCCAAACCCGCGCCATCGGCCGCCCCTTCAATCAAACCCGGAATATCCGCCATCACAAAACTGCGATGCGACTCCAGCGCAACCACACCAAGATTCGGATACAAGGTGGTAAACGGATAGTCAGCGACCTTAGGCCGAGCTGACGATACCGAGCGTATTAGTGTCGACTTACCGGCATTCGGCAAACCCAGCAGACCAACATCAGCCAACACAATCAACTCCAAACGGAGATTGCGAGCCTCACCCTGACTGCCTGGGGTAGAGCGCCTGGGAGCTTGGTTCAAACTGCTCTTGAAATGAACATTACCCAAACCGCCCTTGCCGCCAACCGCCACAATCAGACGGTCGCCATGCCCAGTAATATCACCAATCAGTTCGCCTGTATCATTTTCAATAACCCGTGTACCGCAGGGCACAGGCACTTCTAGGATATAGCCAGATTTACCCGTGCAATTGCGCTTGGCGCCGGCCTCACCATTCTCAGCCTGATACTTACGCGTCATACGAAAGTCTGCCAGTGTATTTATGCCTTCATAGCCGATTAGTGCAACATCTGCACCGTCGCCACCGCCGCCACCATCGGGGCCACCACGGGGAATATATTTCTCGCGCCGAAAACTGGAACTGCCCGCACCACCATCACCTGCGCGAACCCGTATCGTCGCTTCATCAACAAATTTCATAGCTTCATTCTACCGCTGATTAAACATCAGCTCAGACATAAGTAACCGGAATAGCCGTTGTGTACTTCAACTCTTCCATGGAAAAACTCGAACTCACATCTGTGAACTCGAGCTCATTGATCATTTTTTTATACACCCGATCAAAACTCTCAATACTCGGTACCACCACACGCAGTAAATAGTCGGTATCACCGCTTAAGCGATGTGCCTCGAT
Source organism: uncultured Chromatiales bacterium (assembly GCA_913058165.1). Classification (GTDB taxonomy): domain Bacteria; phylum Pseudomonadota; class Gammaproteobacteria; order Steroidobacterales; genus JABIQA01. The sequence goes on from CAJXQV010000238.1 coordinate 1,179, forward strand.
AATTTCGGGAGTGCTGTGAACAACTTCCCTAAACAGATCAAGCCAATCTACTGCATGCCGGTTAGCCCTCACCGAGACAAACACGGTAATGCCAACGTTCATCTTCTCGCGATCCAGCAATGCGACGCGGTTGCGGATGTAGCCCTGCGCTTCAAGGCGCTGAATACGTCGCCAACAGGGGGTTGTCGTTAAACCCACCTGAACGGCCACCTCGGCGGCAGTCAACATAGCGTTTTGCTGCAACAAACCTAATATCTTTCGATCTTTAGCATCCATAGTATTTATTTCTAATATTTTTAGATAAACAGCATATATTTTCTACTATTTCTGTATACCTAGCAATATTTGCAAGCACTTTGCGCCGCAATACCTATACCCTATTTACTATCTCATGGAGATATCGCCTTGCAACTTGCAGCACAAACCCATCGCCCCGCGCTAAGTCGTTTTCCGACGGGCAGGAACACCCAGCTAGAAGCGTTGGTCAAGTCCATCAGAGCATCTCTGACGCTCCGCATTGACGAAACCGACCACATCCCCTCTATTGTCGCCTCGCAGCTGCGCAGCTTCCTATCGGCCAGAGAACTGCTGAACCAAACTCAGCGGCAACCTAATGCCGATCACTGCCAGCGCCACACGCTATATCGCGATGAAGCCGGTGAATTCACCGTATTGGCGCTGATCTGGCTCCCCGGACAAGAAACTCCGGTTCATGGCCATATGGCCTGGGGTGCCGTAGGCCTTTATGCCGGTGAGCTAAACGTGACCAATTATGAGATTTTCGGAACCCATGCCGGTCAAATGCATCTGAAGCAAATAAGTGAGATAGATGCGCGGGAAGGAGACGTTAGTTCGATCACCGGTGGAGTTAATGATATTCACCGTATCCGCAACACGAGCTGTAAGCCGGCTATCAGCATTCACGTTTACGGCATGGATGTCGCACCGGAATCGCAATCTCTGAATATTTTGTTTCCGCAGTAGCCGGAACAAAACCAAACTCCCAACAGCCCTGTAACTCTCCCCCCAATAGTGGCAGGCAAAAAAAAGCCCCGTTCGGTAAACCCGGACGGGGCTTTCTCTTTATAGATATCAGCCTTTAGCCGGCGGCTTCAACACTGACAAACTGACGCATCTTAGGACCACGACGGGTGAACTTCACGCGTCCATCAGCCTTCGCAAACAGAGTGTAATCTTTGCCTACACCAACGTTCGGGCCTGCATGATACTTAGTGCCACGCTGACGAATGATGATATTGCCTGCAACAACTGCCTCGCCACCAAAGTGCTTCACGCCAAGGCGTTTACTCTCTGAATCGCGTCCGTTACGGGTACTGCCCGCAGCTTTCTTATGTGCCATTAATCAAGCCTCCGCATCTTCAGCTGCAACTTTCTTTGCAGCCTTCTTAGCAGCACCACCCTTAATGCCGGTGATTTCTACCAGTGTGTATTGCTGACGATGTGTGCCCATGCGCAAGTAGTTCTTGCGGCGCTTGAACTTGATCACATCAACTTTTTTGGTTTTACCCAACGCGATAACCTTAGCTTCGACCTTGCCACCAGAGACCAGTGGAGTACCGATTTTAATGTCGGCACCTTCACCAACCATCAATACTTCGTCGAATGAGATCTTGTCGCCTTCGGCAACAGGAAGTCTCTCAATTTGCAGGGTATCGCCTGTAGTGGCGCGGTACTGCTTACCGCCAGTTTTAAATACGGCGTACATTGCTGGAATGCTCCAAAATACAAAAGGGTCTCACGACAAAAGCGCCAAGAGACCCGGAAAGGAGGCAGAATTTTATAGCTGTCTCTTATACACATCTGACG
>CAJXQV010000239.1 GCA_913058165.1 uncultured Chromatiales bacterium
TCTTTAGACTCAGACTCACCTTTTCCAACGTCATTTTTGTCATCGGCAGCAGCCTTGGTTTCGGCCTCTGGAACGGGCACATGAACCAGCGCCAAAGCCAGAACTTCGTCTATCCAACGTACAGGAACAATGTTCAACTTCTCATTGATGTTCTTCGGAATTTCTGCAAGATCCTTCTCATTCTCATGGGGTATTAGCACCGTCTTAATGCCCCCCCTATGAGCCGCCAGCAGCTTCTCTTTCAGACCACCAATAGGCAGCACCTCACCACGCAAAGTGATCTCACCGGTCATCGCCACATCCGACCTCACAGGAATGTTGGAAATAGCCGATACCAGCGCAGTACACATGCCAACTCCCGCACTCGGACCGTCCTTTGGGGTGGCCCCTTCAGGCACATGGACGTGAATATCCACCTTCTGATGGAAGTCAGGGTCGATACCCAGCAGCGCCGCACGACTTCGTACAACCGTCACAGCGGCTTGTATAGACTCCTGCATTACCTCACCCAGCTTACCGGTGTTAACCAGCTTGCCTTTGCCCGGAACAACCGCTGCCTCGATCGTCAGCAACTCACCACCGACTTCCGTCCAGGCGAGGCCGGTAACCTGACCGACCTGATCATTTTCCTCTGCACGTCCGTAACGGTACTTCTGCACCCCGAGAAATGTCTCGAGGTTTTTAGCCGAGACAAAAACCTTGGTGTCCGTCGGCTCGAGCAATAAACTCTTAACCACCTTCCGGCAGATCTTTGCGATTTCACGTTCTAGGCTTCGCACGCCGGCCTCACGAGTATAGTAACGCACGATGTCGCGCACACTATCATCGCTAATTTCAATTTCTTTAGCCTTCAAGCCATTGGCACTGATCTGTTTGTTAATAAGATAGTTGTGCGCGATATTAATTTTTTCATCTTCCGTGTAACCCGGAATCCGGATCACTTCCATACGATCAAGCAACGGCGGTGGAATATTCAACGTGTTCGCAGTACATACGAACATGATATCGGACAAATCAAAATCCACTTCGAGATAGTGATCGGCAAAAGTTGAGTTCTGCTCCGGATCCAAAACCTCCAATAATGCAGATGCCGGATCGCCACGGAAGTCCTGCGACATCTTGTCGACTTCATCCAGCAGCATTAATGGGTTGCGCACACCAACCTTAGAAAGGTTCTGCACTATCTTGCCGGGCATGGAACCGATGTAGGTTCGACGGTGGCCGCGAATCTCGGCTTCATCACGCACACCACCCAAAGACATGCGCACAAACTTGCGATTTGTCGCACGAGCAATGCTCTTACCAAGCGAGGTTTTACCCACACCAGGCGGTCCCACCAAACACAGAATCGGACCTTTTAGTTTGCGCACACGCTGCTGGACAGCGAGATACTCAAGTATTCTTTCTTTAACCTTCTCAAGGCCATAGTGATCTTCTTCAAGTATTTCTTCAGCTCTATCGAGACGCTTCAATACACGCGTGCGCTTCTTCCAGGGAGCCTTCAGCAACCAATCGATATAGTTGCGCACCACTGTGGCTTCAGCCGACATCGGTGACATCATCTTCAACTTAGTGAGCTCAGAATTAGCCCGTTCTTTGCCTTCCTCCGACATACCAGCCGCTTCAATTCTTTGCTCGAGATCGGCAATTTCATTCGGTGCATCTTCCATGTCACCGAGCTCTTTCTGAATAGCCTTCATCTGCTCATTCAGATAATACTCACGCTGACTCTTTTCCATCTGCTGCTTAACGCGACCACGAATGCGCTTTTCAATTTGCAGCATATCGATCTCGCCATCGATAAGACCCATTACGTGCTCGAGCCGATTTCGAACACTGTCGATCTCGAGAATTTTCTGCTTCTCATCAAGCTTAAGCGCCATGTGTGCGGCCACCGTGTCGGCTAAGCGGCCAGGCTGTTCAATACTCGATAGCGACGCAAGAATCTCAGGCGGCACTTTCTTGTTTAGCTTTACGTAGTTTTCAAATTGTGTGACAACCGCACGTTTGATACCATCGAGATCGCCCTCTTCGTCATCCAGACTGTCTTCAATAAGCTCGATGTTGGCAGCAAAATAATCGCCCGGCAGAACGGACTTAATGCGCGCGCGCGAAACACCCTCGACCAGTACTTTCACCGTACCGTCAGGCAGCTTTAACAGCTGCAGAATCGTGGCCAACGTACCCATCGAATGAATATCTTCAATGCCGGGCTCATCGACATCGGCCTGCTTCTGGGCGGCTAGCAGGATCTGCTTACCAGCTTCCATAGCCTTATCCAGGGCCTGGATGGACTTCTCACGGCCAACGAACAGCGGAATAACCATATGCGGATAGACCACCACATCGCGCAATGGGAGGATCGGCATACTCTCTAAGGAATCCTGAACAGACTCAGACACATAAACCTCCAATAACTTTGCGGCTACTGCATGAAACCCGATGACACGCAGTGACGCGACACAACTGCCACAGGGCAGCCAACAAAATACACGCCGAAAGCAACGGCTCAACAGACAACTTAAGGGCTATCCGGCGGTGCCCGACCCGGTTGGGCGGGGAGCTTCCTCCGCCTCAGCCGGCGCAGTCGTATCTTCTGACTCATAGATTATATAGGGCTTCGTTTCACCCGTTACAACCCCTTCATCAACAACGACTTTGCTAACATTCTTCATACTAGGAAGCTCGTACATGGTGTCAAGCAACACGGCTTCCATAATGGTCCGTAGACCACGAGCGCCTGTTTTCCGCGCCATGGCTTTAGCTGCAATGGCACGCAATGCATCTTCGCGAAACTCAAGCTCGACGCTTTCCATCTCAAACAGCTTACGATACTGCTTGGTGAGGGCATTTTTCGGCTCAACCAGAATAGTAATCAGTGCTGCCTCATCGAGCTCTTCGAGCGTAGCGACAATAGGCAGTCGACCAACAAACTCGGGAATCAAACCTGTCTCTTATACACATCTGACGCTGCCGACGATCTACTCTGTGTA
>CAJXQV010000240.1 GCA_913058165.1 uncultured Chromatiales bacterium
AGATTGCCTCTTGTCTCGTGGGCTCGGAGATGTGTATAAGAGACAGGGATGAAGGAGAAACATTTCAGTTTTTTGTCATTAACGACAGGGCCATTAATGCCTTTGCACTACCGGGCGGTTATATCGGCGTGCATTCAGGCCTCATACTTACCACCAAAACCGAAAGCGAATTAGCCGGCGTAATGGCACACGAAATTGCCCACGTCACGCAACGGCATATCTCACGAGCGGTTTTTGCTAACCGCAATGCCAGCATTATTAATATGGCCACGCTGCTTGGTGCAATTTTGTTGGGCGTTGCCACAGGTGTTGGTGGCGAAGCCATCGGTGGTGCAGTCATGGCATCGCAGGGTCTTGCGATACAACAACAAATTGATTTCACCCGCGCTAACGAGTATGAAGCCGACCGCGTGGGTGTGAGCATTATGAATGAAGCCGGCTTTGATCCGCAGGGCATGCCTGATTACTTTGAAACCATGAGCCGTCTCAATGGCATGAGCACCCGTAACGTGCCCGAGTTCTTAATGACTCACCCGGTGACCACCAATCGTATTGCCGAAACACGGGCCCGTGCCGCCCAGTACACAAGCAAAGATCTGCCAAGCACCACTGCCTATGGTCTTATCAAGGCACGCTTGTTCTATCTCACGGCAAAACGACCCGAGATCGCATTGCGGTATTTCGAGGCCCGCAACAACGACCCTAAAGCTGTCGGCAGTCTCGGCGTCCAGTATGGCGAGGCGCTATCGCTCATGGGGATGCGCCGCTACGTCGAAGCCGAACAACTCATGGAAAACCTGCTCATCTCAAACGAGCAGATAATCATGTTCCATTCCGGATTAGCGCAGGCGCAGATTGCTAACGGCAAAATACTGCAAGGTTTCCGCACCTTTGAAGTCGCAATGGTGTTGTTTCCGCGCAATGTGCCCCTTACTGTGCGCTATGCAGAAGCACTGCTGAACACCGACCAACCTAAGAAGGCGCATACGGTCTTGCTTGAACTACTGAACGCAGTACCGCCAACCTCAGAGCAGATTCGGTTGATTGCTCTCGCCGCGAATGCCGCCGGAGATGTTGCCGACTCGCACTACTACATGGCAGAGTACCACGCATACAGAGGGAACCTCTCGATGGCGCTCATGCAACTGCAGCTTGCTCTGGATACTCCGGGGCTCGACCCGGTGCAGGAATCACGTCTGCGGGCACGTCTCCTAAAGTTTGAAAGTTACCTGCCTGAAGACCAACGGCGCGCGCGCGAACAACGTCGTCCTCCGAAACAACAACTAGAACGCAAATAAACACGACAACACAGCAATGAGACATCATTTGATTACAACGGCCCACCGGCAGGTCCGACTCTGTGCCTTGATGTGTGCAATGCTGGCACTCGCATCCTGCACCCGCGCACCCAACAACACACCCAGCGAAGATCCGTTCGAAAAGATCAACCGCCCCATCTATAAGTTTAATTCCGGTGTCGATACTTTTATTCTGCGTCCGGCGGCAGTGGGCTACGAATTCATTACACCGCAGTTTTTCCGCACCGGTGTCAGCAACTTTTTCGACAATCTGACCTACCCCGTCACCATTGTGAATGACTTCTTGCAAGGTAAGTTTATTCAGGGCTTTCAAGATATCGGTCGCTTTGCTCTGAACTCAACCCTGGGACTTGCCGGTATACTCGACCCTGCCACGGCATTCGGCCTCGATCAGAACGAAGAAGATTTCGGTCAAACATTTTCTGTTTGGGGCATACCGCAGGGCCCGTATATTGTTCTGCCACTGCTTGGCCCCAGCACGGTTACCAGCAGCATCGGTATAATTGCTAACACCCAAGTCAACCCGGTCATGCAATGGCCCAATAGCAGCGTGCGCAGCAAGATGTTTATTCTGTGGACCGTTGAATCAAGGCAATCGCTGCTGGTTATAGATGAGGCCGTGCGTAAATCCTTTGATCCTTACCTCTTTATTCGCGAAGCCTATCTGCAAAACCGCCGCTTCCTGATCAACGACGGTCAACTGGCCGGCGAATCATTTGACGATGGCTTTGACGATGGCTTTGATGATGAATTCAATGGCGATTTTGATAATGCTATTGATAATGGCGGCGCAGCGCCGTAACGGCCACCAATCATGCTGAGCTATCGTCATTCATTTCATGCTGGCAATTTTGCCGATGTGCTAAAGCACATTATCCTCGTTGAATGTATTGAGCACCTGCTAAAAAAAGAAACCGCATTCGATTACATCGATACCCATGCGGGTGCCGGGCTGTTCAATCTGACTGCCGATTACGCCACTAAACTAGCAGAACATGAAAATGGCATTGGCAAGCTTAAGCCAGCGGCGTTTCCGGAGCTCGCTAGCTACTTCGGCGCCATCCGCAATTTCAGCCACTCCGACACCATCAACGTTTACCCAGGGTCACCTGCTATTGCGAAACATTTTCTTCGTCGTCAGGACCGCGCATGGCTGTACGAATTACACCCGCAGGATTATCAGCTGTTGGCCAAAAATCTCGGGGGTGAACGACGCATCCGCATCAGTCAAAGCGATGGCCTAAAAGGCCTGAGTTCGGTATTGCCGCCCACCAGTCGACGCGGCTTGGTGCTCATTGACCCGTCCTATGAAATCAAAACCGAGTATGCGCAGGTATTTGCAGCGATCGAACAAGGGTACAAAAAGTTTGCGACTGGCACCTACCTGCTCTGGTACCCCGTTATCGACCGCCAGCGTATTGATCTGCTGGAGAAGCGCTTTAAAAACTCCGGCATTCGCAACATACAGCGTTTTGAACTGGGGCTGCAGCAAGATACGAGCGGCCATGGAATGACCTCGTCCGGTGTGTTTGTTGTTAACCCGCCCTGGACTCTCCTCGAAAAGATGCGCTCACTTCTGCCCAAGCTTAGTAAGGCACTTAGTGATGCAGAACCACCGCAGTGCTGTCTCTTATACACATCTGACGCTGCCGACGATCTACTCTGTGTAGATC
>CAJXQV010000241.1 GCA_913058165.1 uncultured Chromatiales bacterium
ATTGCCTCTTGTCTCGTGGGCTCGGAGATGTGTATAAGAGACAGCAGCTGCTGAGCTACAACAATTCCATTTTGAACTCCTGGCCGCTTGCCATTACCGCGTATAACCATGGGTTGGCCGGGATGCGACGCGCCGTTACCCAGCTTGGTACCGGCGATATTCAGTCGATCGTGCACAACTACAGTGGTAGGCGCTTCGGATTTGCCTCGAGAAATTTTTATGTGGCATTTTTGGCGGCATCGGAAGTTGATAGCAACTACACCCAGTATTTTGGTGATGTGGTATTGAATCCCCCCGCCAATGACATCACAGTGAAACTGCCGGCTTACGTAGAGTTCGATACGCTATCTCGAGTTTTCGGGGTTTCTGCACAAGAGTTGCATCGCTATAACCCTGCTTTAATGCCGTCGGTGATCGAGGGCAACAAGTACGTGCCGAAGGGTTTTCGTTTGCGGTTACCGTATCAGCCTCAGCTTGATGCTGATGCAGTTATGGCTGCAGTTCCTGCCAGGGATCTTTATCGCAGCCAGACGCCTGACCTTTATCACAAGGTTGCTCCAGGCGACAGCCTGTCGGTCATCGCGGTACGTCACAAGACCACCGTTCGCGAACTTACGGCACTGAATAACCTGGGCAGCAGTCATTTTATTCGCGCGGGTCAGGTGTTACGGCTGCCGTATTCTGGCGAGCAAGGCACAATTGTTCAGAATGAGTACGTTGTGAAATCGGGTGACACCCTGAGCGAGATTGCTCGGCGGGCAGGCACAACGCGATCGTATTTAATTCGGGCGAATAAGCTTGCTGATGGCGACAGGATCTATGCAGGTCAGAAACTGTTAATGCAGAAACCCATAGATGATCTGCGGGACGAGGTGGTGGCTGCAGTTGCTGAGCCTGTTCAGTCAAAGGTCGAGTCGGACGCGGAGTTTGAGCAGGAGACTGCATTGGCTGACTCCGCAATAGAATCCTTGGCGCTTCCCAATATGGCGGCCGCCGAGACTGATGCTGCCGGAGTTTCCATTTCGACGATCGATCCGAATAACTATGAGGTTGCCGATGACGGCACTATTGAAGTGCAGGCTTCCGAAACCATGGGGCATTACGCCGACTGGTTGGGTATTCCTACCCAGTCATTGCGTGAGTTGAATAACTACGGCTTCCGTCAGCCTGTTGTTATTGGTCGCCGCGTGCGTTTGAAGTTCACTGATGTGTCCGTCAATGAGTTTACCGATCGGCGCGCTCAGTACCATAAGGAACTCCAGCAAGCGTTCTTTGTGCGCTATCGGATTATTGGTGCGCAGGAGCACAAGTTACGTCGCGATGAATCGATTTGGTTGCTGAATAGGAAGAATTATCAAGTTCCGGAATGGTTGTTGCGACAGTACAACCCTGATCTAGAATTTAATAAGGTTCGGCCGGGCACTGTGATCCTGTTCCCGGTTATTGAACTTATGAACGCTGATGCGTAACGCGTTGTTAGCCATCGTGGTTTTGTTTATCGCCCCGGGCATAGCTTGGTCGAATGAGTTGGCCGACCGCATTATTGTGGTTAAGTCGGAGCGCAAGCTTTATCTGTTGAGTGCGGGCAAGGTAATGCGTGAGATGAATGTATCTTTGGGTTTGCGCCCGGATGGTGATAAACAGGCTGAAGGTGATTTCCGAACGCCTGAAGGCGAATACGTGCTGGACCGGCGCAACAATAGCAGCGGCTATTTTTTATCGGTCGGTATCTCATACCCGAATACCAAAGACCGTCTGGATGCAGAGAAGAACGGCGTTAGTCCTGGCGGGCAGATCATGATCCACGGGCTGCCGAATACGCCGCGTCATGATTCTGGCTACTACGGCAATGTTGATTGGACGGATGGCTGCATTGCTGTGTCTAATTCTGACATGGTTGATGTTTGGCGTTTAACGAATTTGTATACGCCTATCAGTATTCTTCCGTAGTTTAGTGAGTGGCATTCCGCTGCTGTAGACGTGCTTTATTCACAAAACTGTGAACCACGTCACTGAATCACTAGGGTGTCAAATCGTATTGCTTGTGACCTAGTTCCTCGAAGTGTTCTTGCTTCCGGCGTACTCTCGTTTGCAGTTAGTTTAGCGAGAGATAAAAATAATGAGTGATTATAAAAATGCGCGTTATGCCGACCGGACCTCATTGGGATACGAGCGTCGTTTGGGCCGTGTTACTGGCGCGGCTGGCGGAGCGAAGGTCACCAGCATGAGCAACGATGTCGGTAGTTGGGATGCTTACAAAAACTGGCTAACGAAAGTGCAGGCGCCAGATCAGCAGCGCAATCTGCCCGATGTGGCACTTTTTAGCTGGAAGGGTTATCGCAGTTGGGCGGAGAAAGTTCGTCGTGACTGGGATAACACCGACTAGTCGAAGGGGTCTGATCGCAGTTAAGGAGTCTTTGGATTTACGACCATGGATAAAAACAGCCTGAATGACATTTTCTCAACTTCACGGAAGGGTGAAATGAAGATTACTAATGAGGCCACATTGTGGCGTCGTGCATGGGTCGACAGTGCTGTTGAGGCTGTCCGGGCACGACTAAGCCCTGTTTCCCTGCCTTCGGCAGATCAACCTAAGGCACCTGAGAAGGCGTCGAAGCCCTCGTTGTATGTGGTCTGGTCGCGCAACTGGACCGACTCCGAGTAGCCTGCGGGCCCGCAAATACCCTTCACTCCTAAGGCCGTTATCGTGCAACGCCTTCATTTCAATATTTCCCTTATGCTCTGCAATGGGTTGGATTCAGCCATCATGGCCTGATCCCTTGCGCGGTGGCCTTATGGTGAGCTATTCCAGCAATGACTGCGTTGGGTTTTGCTCTTTTTGAGGGTGCTGCGGTACTGCTCACCAGAGACTGATTTGTCAGAATCCAGACGATTCCCCTTGAAAGACTGAGGTTTGCCCCGATGTAGTCTCTTTCCGGCCTGTCTCTTATACACATCTGACGCTGCCGACGATCTACTCTGT
>CAJXQV010000242.1 GCA_913058165.1 uncultured Chromatiales bacterium
ACGAGATTGCCTCTTGTCTCGTGGGCTCGGAGATGTGTATAAGAGACAGGATAGACACGCTGTGTGCCAATAGTGAACGCCTACCGGCGAGCGATCTTGCGGCAACCTTCGTGCGCCTGCACGCCAAAGATCAAACCGCACTCCAAGTAAAAAAGTGCACCGAATTAGCACCCGGAATGGTTCCGCAGTTTTCAGTAGCGACATTTGATGGCAGCGTAAACGGCCGCCATATTTGCGACTTATGAAACAGCCTGAGCACATCCCTCTAGGCCGCTACCGACACTACAAAGGCCAGGACTACAGCGTTGTAGGCTTTGCCCGGCATTCCGAAACTGAAGAAACAATGGTTTTGTATGTGCCACTGTATGGCAAGGGCGGTTACTGGGTGCGACCGCTGAGCATGTTTATAGAAACTGTCACGGTAGATGGCGTAGAGCAGCCGCGCTTCCAATTCACCGAATAGGCTCAAAACGCGCAACAGGAACCAGGGCCCTGGTGGGGCTTCACTGCCTTTTAACCGTCGCCGGTAAAGACCGCAGTAGGCGCCGCGAGCCTAACAGTAAGACTGATGCTGCAATAACAATCGCCACTGCAACCAACCAACCGTCCAGCACCAGAGTGCCACTGCGATGAATTCCCCACGCCAGAAAAACCACACTCAATGATGCAACCGCAGTGGTGAAACCATGCATTGTCTGGTTGCCCGTGCTAAGCAACAAACCAAAGAAAAATATCGTGGCGGCAGGCAAGGGTATTTGCAGCAAAATCACCGGATCACCGAAAGTCTTAAATGCGACTAAGGCGCTCATTAAACCCACTACAGAAAATGGCCACATTGCGAACCGGCTGCGGTAGAAAAATGGCTGGCTCAAAGCCAATAGCACAGCTGGCACGCTCAACCACCAGGTCCGACCGGCACACGCCACAATCACAGCCGCCTGACTTAGCACCACAAAGCTAAAAAAGAGCATATCCAAAGTACTGTGGCCATTGGCACTGGCTGTCTCAGGGGTCAAATACCAACGATCCAGATGGTTCTGGGTGATTTCGAAGGTGCTGCCCACCATCATCAGCAATACCGTCAATGAAAACATACCCGGGTAATCTGCCCTGGCTGCGACCAACTCGGATTGCTGCTGGACAACAAATAGCAGTATCAGCGGCACCAGCAGCGCATACACATGCGCACCCAGCACCCATGCAGCAACCAGCGGGGGAAGCTGAACCCTTCTGCCATTCGCAGCTGCGCCTGCCGTAGTCTTTGTGTTCATGGATACTCCCTCAACAATCCTGAATCTGAACCGCCAAATTAGCTCAAGGCTGGACTCACATCATACCCTGCAGCACAATCTACACTATGAGCAACACTGCAAATACCCCACCCATAGACTTGCCGACCGGTTGGCTCAAGGGCCTTGTTCCAACCATGAACGACACCGGCTTCATGTTTGAAGTGCTGGATGACTACGCACTGGACTTTATCCGCTATAGCGGCGAGTGCGATGGTGAGGTCCTCGAACTGGGCTGCGCCTATGGTGTAGCTACAATTCCTGCGTTGGAGGCCGGAGCAAAGGTCCGGGCTTGCGATATCGACCAACGGCATTTGGATATATTATTGTCGCGGGTACCGGGTGGTCTTGAGCCACAACTCAAAACCGAGCTGCAACGCCTGCCCGATGCCAATTTGCCCGACAATCAATTTGCTGCGCTGCTGTGCTCACGCGTGTTTCACTTTCTTACTGGCGACGAAATCGATGAGTCACTGGCCAATATGTATCGCTGGCTAAAACCGGGTGGCCGACTCTATCTCATTGCCGACACACCCTACGGTATATGGCGGAACTTCATTCCCGTGTGGAATGCCAATCACGAACAAGGCGTGCGCTGGCCGGGGTATATGTCACCGCTCCTCGAGTTCCTACCGTACAAGCCCTCCGGTGATCATGTAGGTCCACCGTTCATGAATCTAATGAGTCCGGAACTGCTTACTCGCGCCTGTGAAGAAGCGGGCTTTATCACACTGCGTGCCGACTGGATTGCGCGCAATGATTTCACCGGGAGCGGCCAGATGGATGGCCGGGAAAACTGCGGCATTATTGCCGTAAAGCCGGAATAGAATTTTCCAGCATTCTTTCAGGAGACAATTGTGATTAAAGGTTTTCACCACGCAGCACTGTCCACCCCAAACCTCAGGCGCTGCCTGAAGTTCTACACCGAAGTCGTCGGCTGTGAAATGGCCTATGAGTTTGGCTGGCCCAAAGGTTCGGCAGATGCCGACAAAGTAACGGGCCTGCTTGATTCTGAAGCCAAGGCAGCCATGCTCAAGCTCGGCGATAGTTTTCTGGAGGTGTTTGAATTCACCTCCCCGCAGCCAAAGCTCCGGGTTGGTGAACGTCCTGTCTGCGACAACGGCATCACTCACATTGCGCTTGAAGTTAAGGACATTCAGAGTGAGTACAAGCGGATGAAATCTGCCGGAATGACATTTCATTCTGAGCCCATGGCGCAGGAAAGCGGCTTCATGGTTTACGGCCGCGACCCCGATGGCAACGTACTTGAACTCATTGAATACACCTGAGCCCGACGCCGAAACACTCAACCCCGAAATACAGTTATAGTATTAATGTGAAAAGTCTGCGCGCCCAAGTAGAAGAATTATTGCCCAACTGGGAGAGCTGGTACCCCAGTCTGTTTCATGCGGCCGAAGACCTGGGGGTTATCCGCGCCAGAGTTTGCGACCCCAACTCGCTTAACCTGCACAATAGGCACCGGTCGATTGTGGATCAGGCCAAGGCTGCCCACCGCGAGCAATGGGGCGGCGATGAGAAAGGCAGTTAATCCGTCGCGCTATAGAAACCGAGCCGACCTAATGCTCCGGGAGTGGCACTAAAAGGTTCTGTTACCGCCATGTCGCTGCACACATATATACCTGTCTCTTATACACATCTGACGCTGCCGACGATCTACTCTGTGTA
>CAJXQV010000243.1 GCA_913058165.1 uncultured Chromatiales bacterium
GTGCTGGCACTAGTGGACCGTGTGCGCGCAGAAATGCCAGCAGGTATCGAGGTGGTTGCTTCGCAAAATCAGGCAGAGTTTGCCAGTCTTCAGGTGACGGAGCTTCAGGGTAATATCATCACGGCTCTCGCGCTGGTCATGGTGCTGGTAGTCGCTGCTATGGGCTTTAGAAGCGGTGTAATTGTCGGTATGGGCATTCCTGTATCCCTGCTGTTCGCTGTGACTGTTGTTTATTTGCTGGGATATACCTTCAATTTTATGGTGATGTTCGGGATGCTGTTGGGCCTAGGTATGTTAATCGATGGCGCAATTGTCGTTACCGAATATGCAGATCGCAAGATGTCTGATGGAATGGATCATAGGCAAGCTTACTCGCAGGCGGTCAAGCGTATGTTCTGGCCCGTTATAGCCTCAACGGCCACTACGCTTGCTGCATTTGCGCCATTAATGTTCTGGCCCGGAGTGTCCGGCCAGTTTATGCGCTATTTACCGGTTACGGTGTTTAGTGTGTTGCTGGGTTCTTTACTCTATGCCTTGTTGTTCGGTCCAGTACTGGGAACTTTGTTCGGCAGACCCAGCGGGCACGATAAAAAGTCTGTCAAAATGATCCATGTGCTAGAGACAGGAGACCCAACACAGTTACCCACGGTGACAGGAGGTTATGCGCGGTTTCTCAGCAGAGTTTGTGCTAGCCCCATACGCACGCTGGGCGTTATTTCGTTTGCGCTATTGACCGCTTTTTGGAGCTACGGCAAGTTTGGCGCTGGTACTATTTTCTTTTCAGATGCCGAGGCCCAGTACTTTCAGGTGTCAGTGCTCGGCAGAGGAAACTTTTCAGCGGATGAGGTTAACCAGTTGGTGTGGGAGGCTGAGCAAGAAATACTGCAGATAAAGGGCATAAGATCCGTTAACTCTAGCACTATTCTGCCGGGAAATAATCGTTCAGGGGGTGGCTCAAACAGCAGTTCAGATCGTATTGGCGCTATTTTCCTCGAACTGCTAGCCGAAAATGACCGTGAAATGAAAGCCGATGATATTGAGCTGGAGATTAGACAACGGGTTTCATCTCTACCCGGTATTGCCATTGAAATTTTGCCGCTGGAGCAGGGGCCGCCGGTGGGAAAGCCCATTCAGATAGAATTGGCTTCGCGCAATCGTGCGCTACTGGAACCGGCAATGGCGCGGATTCGTGCCTATATGGATACACTGCCTGAGTTGTTGTATATCGACGATACGGCTGCTCTGCCAACTATTGAGTGGCGCATAGAAGTGGATCGAGCGCAGGCTGGCATCTATGGTGCCGATGTTTCCTCTGCAGGCATCGCAGTTCAGCTTGTGACTAACGGTGTAAAAATAGGCGAATACCGGCCCGACGGCGCCGATGACGCGGTTGATATTCGGGTCCGCTATCCTGAGCACGAACGTGGTATCAAGGCTCTCGATACCATGCGTATTAGTACAGCGCAGGGTCTGATCCCGATGTCCAACTTTGTCCAAATGAAGCCCGGACCTGGCCTTGATACCCTCGAACGTATTGATTCTGTACCTGTGGAACGGATAAGAGCCGATGTGGTTTCGGGTGTGTTGGCAGATGCTATGGTCAAAAAAATTGACGCTTGGTTATCGCAGCAGGAATTTGATCCGAACCTTGAAGTACGGTTTCGAGGTGCGAACGAAGAGCAGGCTAAATCTATGGATTTTGTGGGAGTCGCTTTTTCTCTCTCGCTGATTCTAATGTTTGTGCTGCTGGTGACGCAATTTAACAGTTTTTACCAGAGCGGATTAATTTTGCTTTCGGTGATTATGTCGACGGCTGGGGTCCTTCTGGGCCTGCTGATTTTGGGTAACCCGTTTAGTGCACTGTTAACCGGCGTGGGGGTGGTTGCGTTGGCGGGTATCGTTGTGAACAATAATATTGTGCTCATCGATACCTTTAACCGCTTGCGTGTGATGCATCCGGAGTTAGATGTTCGCTCGGTCATTGTGCGTGCAACATCGAGACGGCTGCGTCCGGTGATGCTAACGACGGTAACCACTGTTTTTGGTTTATTGCCATTGGCTGCCGGCCTGTCGATTGATTTAATTAATCGCACGATTACTGTGAATGGGCAGATGGCAATGTTCTGGGCACCTCTGTCTCAGGCCATTGTATTTGGACTGACCTTTGCGACTATTTTGACGCTGATTGCGACGCCGGCCTTGCTGGCTTTACCAACCGCTGTGCGAGAGAAATATCATTCTTACCGTGAACAAAAAGAGCACCGAGGCGACACCTAGTTATAAGGTAGTACTGTAAGAGCAAAGAAGAAGCTATGGCGGGCTTAAAAGACAACATGACCAGTGTCGCTGGGTGGTTTGGTTGAAGGGTACTTGCTGTGGAAGCATCTGAGTCAAAAGCCTACCCATTAATCGTCTCTTGATCTCTTAAACCTGCAAGATGCTTCTAAGCAAATTCTGGCACGGTTTCGAACCTATTTACGGTGGCTCACTGATGCGGAATTCGGGGTGCTGTATCTTGCCTCCGGCGCTAGCCACTATGCTGACGCCGCCGATAGCGATTAGAGTAATCAGCGCAATCACAAGACAAACCCATGGGAGCCAGCGCACGCGGGCCCAGCCGATCGCGATTGCCGCGATGGCAAGCGCGGAGTTTGCATACAGCAGCGGCAGCCAGGTCTCGGCAAGTTCTGCGTGGTAGTCCAGCCAGTCTCGGCTGCGTCCGTTGAGTAGGTCATAAACGGCGGGGTAGGCTGCATCCCCGTAATTCGCCACAGGGACACTTATGCCAGCCGTAATGGCAATTAACGTCAGACCCGTGAATAATAATACGGTCTGACGCAAAACCAGCCCAACTGCTAATATCAACCATGCGATAATCAACCCGATGACAGGAATGTGATTTAGCAACACGTGCCGGTAGGCAGGGTCCGCCATTAGGTCCTGTCTCTTATACACATCTGACGCT
>CAJXQV010000244.1 GCA_913058165.1 uncultured Chromatiales bacterium
CGAGATTGCCTCTTGTCTCGTGGGCTCGGAGATGTGTATAAGAGACAGACCCATAATAAAGCAGATGATTTAATTTATGGTAGCCAAGACCAATTCAGCCAGCGAACGCACCCTCCTAAAAATCATTCTCGCGGCTGAACGCCTGTTCGGTGACAAGGGCATTGATGCGGTCTCTTTACGGCAGATCAATATAGAAGCGGGGCAAAAGAACTCCTCCGCTACTCACTACCACTTTGGCAATAAAAAAACGCTGATCAACGCCATTTACGACTATCGGATGGCAAACGTTAACCGGCGTCGCCTTGAATTTCTGGAAGGTGCTGACCTTGATGGAAATTTGCGCTTACTTGTCGAGGCTATGGTGTATCCGATTGTGGATGAAATCGATGCCAGCGAGGGTGGCCCACATTACATTCGCTTTCTATCCCAGATGATCGGTAGCCCATCGGTTGACCTGAACGCCCTCTGGTCGAGCAAGCACGGCTCGGCGCTAAATATAATCCTGAACAAGATGGAAACACTAATGAGTGACATGCCCGCCGATATACTCGCTCAACGATTCGGACTCGGCGTTGCACAAATATTTCATGCGTTGGCGGACCGTGAACGCTTACGCACTAACCCTGCCATTGATTTTAACAAGTATGGCGCACTGTTTGCCGCCAATCTCGTGGATTGCCTAACGGGTGCATTTTCAGCGCCGGTGTCAGATGTCACTTATAAGGAACTGCAAGATGTCGAACGCTCAGCCAGCTAATGCCTCAGCTATTTCCGGAATTGTCGTCAAGCCCATGACCAATGCGCTCGGCGCTGAAGTCCTTAATGTAGACCTGACCCGCGAACTTGATCACGATGCAGTAAGGGTTCTGAAAGAGCTTTTTCTGCAATACAAAGTTCTGTTCTTCCGCGATCAGGATCTGACTCCCGAACAACACATTGCCTTCGCTATGCACTTCGGTGATGAAGTACAAAAGCCGGGCTTTGTACCGTTGCTCGATGGCTACCCACAAATTCGCCGTCAGGAAATGAACGAATACAGCTCGGCTAGCAGTGACATTAATTGGCATACCGATGACACCTTCCTTGAAGTGCCCTCCAAGTGCTCTGTACTTCACGCTCTAGAGGTGCCCAACGGCAAGGGTGATACGGTATGGGTGAATATGGCAGCGGCATATGAAGGCCTGTCGAAGCCTATGCAGGAGTTCTTGCTAGGACTCACCGCCATCCATGACCTGGTCGAAACCATGGGCCCGGGTGTGCTCAAGCAGTATGGCCCGGACCGCTGGCAGAAATTCCGTGAATCAACACCATCGGTTGAGCATCCGATAGTCCGCACTCACCCAGAAACCAAGGAAAAGTGCCTGCTGGTTAACCCCCTGATGACCTTCCGGATCAAAGGTTTATCTGATCCAGAAAGCAAAGCCATTCTCGATATGCTCTATGAGCACATGACCAAAGAAGAATACATGGTGCGGTTCCGCTGGGAAAAGCACTCAGTTGCATTCTGGGATAACCGTTGCACTGCGCATCGTGGTATCAATGATTTCTTCCCCGCTCACCGCCTGATGCATCGTGTAGCTATTGCGGACACAAAACGCCCCGTATAAGTTACCGTTGGCGTTCTAAAATATATTCGAGCGGGTGACTTGCAATGCATAAACCGGATACCGCCGGGCTAAAAATCGGCCCCCTATGGTTCACTCCCGGCTATTCGGGCATGAATATTTTTACGATGCTGTTTGCCTGCTTAAGCAGCATCTCGGCTATTGCTTACATGGGCTTCATTCAGCCCTATCTGCTAACCGAAGTCCTTCAAATACCTCAAGCCGAACAAGGCGCGCTTACCGGCAATCTTGCCGCGGTTCAGGAAATCGTTGTTATTGGGGTTATGGGCGTCGCCGGTGCCCTTTCTGACCGTACCGGCAGAAAACTGATATTCGTCAGCGGCTTCCTACTCCTGGCAGCCGGCTATCTGATTTACCCACTCGCTACCTCAGTCGCCCAACTGTATATATTTCGTTGCCTGTTCGGTGTTGGCGCAGCAGTTGTCCCGGTTATGCTCAGCGCCTGTATTGTCGACTACATTCAGGAGTTATCCCGCGCACGGTGGCTCGGCGTAACGTCAATTTTCAATGGCCTCGGCATAGTTATTATGGCGACGGTACTGGTAAAAACGCCCGCCATGTATCTGGAATACGGCGCCGATCCAATAGCCGCAGGACGCTATGCCTACTGGACAGCAGCCGCAGTTTGTTTAGTCGCTGCGGCAGTACTTGGCTTCGGCTTGAAGCCCGGCAGCAGCAGCAGCAAGAGCAAAACCAAAGTTCCTTTAATGCAACAGTTCAAAGCCGGTTTGCGCGAGGGCAAGCGGCCCCGCATGGGGCTGGCCTTTCTGGCGGCATTTATCGGTCGCGGTGATCTGGTGGTTATCGGCACCTTCTTTTCCTTGTGGATTGTTCAACTCGGCACCGACCTGGGCATGAGCACCGGCGACAGTCTTGTCAAAGCCGGCATGCTGTTTGGCCTTATTCAGCTCTCGGCCATGGCTTGGGCTATATTCATGGGTATGATCTCCGACAAATTCGACCGGGTATCCAGTCTGGCACTGGGTTTATTCATTGCCGCGATCGGCTACACACTAATGGGCACGGTGGCAGACCCGTTTGGCAGCAACATCTATTTGATGTGTGTCATTCTTGGTATCGGCGAAATCAGCGTGATTATTTCCGCAGGCGCCCTACTGGGTCAACAAGCCCCGCAGAAAATTCGTGGCGCAGTCGTCGGCGTATTCGGGCTCGTCGGCGGGATTGGCATTTTATTTGCATCGAAGGTGGGTGGCGAAGTTTTCGATAACGTCAGCCGCACCGCACCGTTCGTAATGATGGGCATACTCAATGCAGCTCTAATGCCTGTCTCTTATACACATCTGACGCTGCCGACGATCTACTCTGTGTA
>CAJXQV010000245.1 GCA_913058165.1 uncultured Chromatiales bacterium
CAGTCGGGGTCGGCAAGGGGTCTATCGACATTTTCCGCGAGTATTTCACTTAGGCGCTGCCGCTTGATCAGCCGGCTGCCGAGTCGCGACAGGTGAGCGGAGGGCTGTTGGCAGTCGATTAATGGAATTCCGGAGTCCTCGCAAAGCCTTACCAGCATTGCCAGAGCAACTTTTGAGGCGTCAGACACTGTGCTGAACATCGATTCGCCGAAGAATACCGAGCCGATCCGGATGCCATAAAGTCCCCCGACCAACTTATCATCCAGCCAGGTTTCCACAGAGTGGGCAGTGCCCTGTTGGTGCAGTTGTCGGTAGGTCAGCAGCATTTCTTCGGTAATCCATGTGCCTGAGTTTGCGCGCAAAGCTGCGCATTGACCGATGACTTTATCGAAGCTCTGGTTCACTGATACCTGGAAGCGGTTTTTGCGCAATACCTTGGCAAGACTTCGCGAACAGGAAAACTCAGCAGGCAGCAAAACAGCTCGCGGGTTCGGCGCCCACCAGAGTATTTCTTCGCCTTCACTGAACCATGGAAAGATACCGCTGCGATAGGCTGCAGCCACTCTGGCAGGGGATAGATCACCACCGATTGCGAGTAGGCCTTCAAAATCGGTGCTGTCGTTTAGTGCCATCTCTACATCATTAAAGTGAATGGGGTCGCCCGGCTGAATCAGCTGCAATTCCGGCTGACTCATGACTCGCTATTGTTCGTTGATGGGTCTATTAACTTGTAGGGCAGGTGGCTCTGCACCGATTCCATATAGGCATCAATCTGCTGCGTTTCTTGCTGTAAATAGTTATCGATAGCGGTAGCGAAGCGCTCATCATTTATCCAGTGCGCAGAGAATGTTTCGGTAGGAACGAAGCCGCGGGCAATTTTGTGTTCGCCCTGAGTGCCAGGTTCAAACAGGCTGATTTTTTCCCGGATGCAGTATTCAATACCCTGGTAGTAACAGGTCTCAAAATGCAGGCTGTCATAATCGCCACCCGCACCCCAGTAGCGTCCGTAAAGTGCATCGTTACTGCGAAAGCAGATGGCAGTGGCGATGGCTGCATCATCTTTGTAGCCGATGATCACAACAATGGATTCCGGCAGGGTATTGCTGAGTTGTTTGAAAAACTGCGGGGTCAGATAAGGAGCCCGACCGCGCAGTATGAAAGTGCTTGAGTACAGCGGCGTAACCGCATCCCATAGCGCATCGGACATGTCCTTGCCTTCGACTATGTCGTAACGAATGCCGGCTTCACTAACCTTGCGACGTTCACGCCGCACCTCTTTGCGCTTCTTTGATTTAAAGCGGTTGAGAAAATCATCGAAATCACTGTAGTTTTGATTGTGCCAATGAAACTGGCAGTCTTTGCGTGATAGCAGGTCAAGCTGATTAAAGCTTTGCTGTTCTTCGGGCGTCGGAAACAACAGATGCAGCGATGAAATGCCAGACTGTTTGGCTTGGGCAGTGGCCACCTGAATGAGTTGGGCGCGAAGGTAGTTGGGTGAGTCCGGGGCATCGTTGGAGTAGAGAATGCAGTTACAGGTAGCCGGTGTAAACGGCACCGCAGCGACCAGCTTGGGGTAGTACTCAAGTCCGGCTTGATGGTAGGCACGCGCCCAGGCAAAGTCGAAGACAAACTCACCTTCAGAATTGTTCTTTTGGTACATCGGCATAGCGGCGAGTAAGCGACCGTCAGCCTGACTTTCGAGTAACAGGTGCAGCGGGCTCCAGCCGGTGTTGCCACCAATGCAGCCGCTGTCTTCAAGTGCGCTTAGAAATTCGTGACGATGGAAGGGGTAAGCAGTGCCTTGCAGCTTGTTCCATGCATCCGCAGACACTGCACCAATGGCGTTTATGAAGCGTGCCGTATAAGTGGCAGATTCACTCATGCGCCAAAGACCTTAGGGCAGATAGGGTGCATGAGTGATTGACGATAGTTAGTCTTTGTCCAGCTCTTTGGCGTCGAGATACTTCTCGGCATCGAGCGCGGACATGCAGCCGGACCCGGCTGAGGTAATTGCCTGGCGGTAGACCTGGTCGGCGACATCGCCTGCTGCGAATACGCCGGGAACACTGGTTGCGGTTGCGTTTCCATTAAGACCTGATTGTACCGTGATGTAGCCATTCTTCATGTCCAATTGCCCTTCGAACAGCCCGGTATTGGGTGAGTGACCAATCGCAATAAATACGCCGTCCAGATCGATGGCTTCTGTTTTGGCCGTATCTTCGCTGCTGCGGATAAGCATTCCGGTAACGCCGCTGGCATCGCCGGTAATCTCGTCCAAAGTGCAGTTCCACTTGATGTCAACGTTACCGCTGTCTCCGGTTTTGGCAAACAGTTGGTCCTGCAGTATTTTTTCTGAGCTGAGCTTGTCGCGACGGTGGACGAGGGTTACCTTGGAGCAAATATTGGACAGATACAGAGCTTCTTCAACGGCAGTGTTGCCACCGCCGATAACCGCTACAGGTTTGTTGCGGTAGAAGAAGCCATCGCAGGTTGCGCAGGCTGATACGCCTTTGCCTTTAAAGGTTTCTTCGCTCTCCAGCCCTAAATACTTTGCAGTGGCGCCGGTAGCGATGATCAGTGCGTCGCAGGTGTATTCGGCATTGCCCGAAAGCTTGAAAGGGCGTGTCGACAGGTCGACGGCATCGATATGGTCAGTGATGACTTCAGTGTTAAAACGCTCAGCGTGTTCGCGCATGCGCTCCATTAGCCCAGGGCCTTGAAGGCCATGTGGGTCGCCGGGCCAGTTATCGACTTCTGTCGTGGTCATAAGCTGTCCACCCTGTTCCAGACCTGTCAGCAGCACCGGCGTTAAGTTTGCGCGCGCAGCATAAACTGCGGCGGAGTATCCTGCCGGACCTGAGCCCAGGATGAGTAAACGACAATGCCGGGGGGCGCTCATGTATAATTCCTTCCGTTGTTGTGATGTCGGTAAAAGCTACTTATGG
>CAJXQV010000246.1 GCA_913058165.1 uncultured Chromatiales bacterium
GACTGGAAAAAAAGGCAAGGCAAAACTCCCCGAAGTTCAGCTGAGAAACCGCCCGTTGCGATCTCTCACAGAAGAAGCGCTCGGCCGATACTTCAAAGATCTTAACGGACACCAACCGACTAATCTTTACAACCTGGTGCTGGGCGAAGTCGAAGCTCCATTGCTTGCCAGCGTCATGAAATATGCCGATGGAAATCAAACAGTTGCATCTGAAATTCTCGGCATAAACCGCGCTACTTTACGCAAAAAACTTAAGCAATATAGCCTCATTTAGCGCCAAGGTCTTTGCCTTTAAACGCCCACCATTGCGGCCGCAACGCTCCGGGGCGGAGTGAGCCACACAACACCCATTCAAGAGTTATCACTATGAGCCAAACACTACGAGTTCTGGTCAGCGTTTCTGACAAAACCGGCGTTGTCGAATTTGCCGGCAAACTGGCAAAACTTGGCGCTGAGTTTATTTCAACCGGCGGTACTGCAAAAACACTCCGAGAGGCTGGACTAAACGTTACCGATGTTTCCGAGGTTACCGGCTTTCCCGAAATCATGGATGGCCGAGTAAAGACACTTAATCCGCTCATTCATGGCGGACTACTGAATCGTGGCGAACAAGACGCTGCGGTGATGCGCGAACACGGTATCGATAACATCGATATGCTGGTGGTAAACCTATATCCATTTGAAGCTGCGATTGCCAAACCCGGTTGCAGCTATGAAACCGCTATTGAAAACATCGATATCGGCGGGCCTGCCATGATCCGCGCGGCATCGAAGAATCACGCATATACAACAGTTGTCACCGACCCCTCCGACTACGAGGTGATTACCGGTGAACTGGCAGCAAAAGGTGAGATTACTCTCGCCTTGCGCACCCGCCTGGCTAAAAAAGCTTTTGCGCATACCGCGTGTTACGACGCTGCAATCTGGAACTATCTGCAACAGCAGGATAATGATCAGGAGTGGCCTGAACGCTATCCCATCGGCTTGCGAAAACAACAAGAACTGCGCTATGGCGAAAACCCACACCAGAGTGCAGCGGTCTACACGATGCCCCAGCCGAATGCCGGCGCCCTCATCAACGCAATCTCACATCAAGGGAAGCCCCTTTCATTCAATAACCTGGCCGATGCGGATGCCGCCCTGGAGTGCGTGCGTGCGTTGCCCGTGCCAGCCTGTGTCATTGTTAAGCATGCCAATCCCTGCGGCGCAGCTATTGGTAGCGATGCGACTGATGCTTATCGCAAGGCCTATCAAACCGACCCCACATCTGCATTTGGCGGCATTATTGCCTTTAACTGCGAGGTTTCCTGCGAGCTAGTTCAGGAGATCATCGGCCAACAGTTTGTCGAAGTCATGGTAGCCCCCGGCTACTCGGCTGACGCGCTGAAAGCCCTTACTGCTAAGCCTAATGTCCGAGTATTGGAGTGCGGTCTTGAGCAGAATAATGCCACGCACCACTACAAACAGATTGATGGTGGCATGCTAATTCAGGACCAGGACCGTGGTCAGGTTGATGCCGCCAAACTTAAAGTGGTTACCAAGCAGCAACCCAATGCTCAACAGATTGAAGATGCCCAGTTCGCATGGACGATTGCCAAGTTTGTTAAATCTAATGCGATTGTCTTCGTAAAAAATGGCCAGACGGTTGGCGTAGGTGCAGGTCAGATGAGCCGCGTTATTAGTGCGCAGATCGCAGGCGAAAAGGCTGCAGCAGCAGGCCTGGAGACCCAAGGTGCTGTGATGGCCTCCGATGCGTTCTTCCCATTCCGTGATGGCATCGACTTTGCCGCACAGTTCGGCATTGCCACGGTCATTCAGCCCGGCGGATCTATGCGCGATGAAGAAGTTATTACCGCGGCAGACGAGCATGGCATGAACATGCTATTTACCGGGATGCGGCACTTCAGACACTAAAATTGAGAGGGTATTTGCAGTTCCGCGAAACGGTATTGAAAACCCGTAGGGGTAAAAATTCAACTCGAGAATCACAGGTTTTCCTATCATGAAGCCTCCGGCAAGAAAAAAAGCCGCAGCAGGCTGCTATATAATTCCAGCCACCTTGAGTACATTCAGAGCAGCAGATGAAGATATTAGTTATTGGTAATGGCGGCAGAGAACATGCATTAGCGTGGTCTTTAGCAAAATCACCCCGTGTTTCAGAGGTTTTTGTTGCGCCCGGGAACGCGGGCACCGCACGGGAACCCGGCATTACTAATGCGCCGGTGAAACCGGATGATATCGATGGCTTGCTGCAGTTCGCTCAGAAAAACCAGATTGAACTCACTGTAGTGGGCCCCGAAGCACCTTTGGTTGCCGGTGTGGTCGATCGCTTTTCAGATGCCGGCCTAGCCTGCTTTGGTCCGCGGGCTGCCGCTGCGCAACTGGAAGGGTCTAAGGCCTTCTGCAAGGATTTCATGGTGCGCCATGGCATCCCCACCGCAGAATACAAAGCATTTAGCGATCTCGAGCCCGCACTTAATTATGTAAAGTCCTGCAAGATTCCAGTGGTTGTTAAGGCCGACGGCTTGGCTGCTGGCAAGGGTGTGGTGATCTGCGACAACCGCAAATTCGCAGCCGCTACCGTGCAATCAATGCTCGCCGACAAAGCCTTTGGGGATGCCAGCAGCCGCATCGTTATCGAAGAATTCCTCGAGGGTGAAGAAGCCAGTTTCATCGGGCTCGTCGATGGCACTCACGTTCTCCCTTTTGCGAGCTCACAAGATCACAAAGCCCGCGATGATGGTGACCTGGGCCCGAACACTGGTGGCATGGGCGCGTACTCACCTGCACCCGTTGTCACAGAAGAAGTTGCGGCCAGGGCGATGGAGCAGGTCATGTTGCCCACGGTTGACGGCATGCAAAAGGACGGTACACCCTATGTGGGATTCCTGTCTCTTATACACATCTCCGAGCCCACGAGACAAGAGGCAATCTCGT
>CAJXQV010000247.1 GCA_913058165.1 uncultured Chromatiales bacterium
TCTTGTCTCGTGGGCTCGGAGATGTGTATAAGAGACAGATCTTATCGAGAATATCGCTGGCTTTAGGGCCAAAAATGCCATCCAGCACTTTGCCATCGGCTATCCGTTCGGACAGGGTATCGCCCAGTGCGCGCGGCTGCTCATAGATCTCTTTCAGCATGTAGTGCCTGAATTCGCCGCGCTCTACCGCATCGGCAGACAACTGAGATTCGCTCACTTTACGCTGGACAAGCTTATTCTTGTCATCGGTCACGCGAACACTATGGCGAGTCACAACAGCAATGTCGCCTTCTTCAAGGAACATAAATGTGCGCGTGATGGGCAGTAATGCAGCAACATCAGAAGCCACAAAATTTTCGCCCAGGCCAAGCCCCACCACCACAGGGCAGCCCTCACGAGCCAGAATTAAAGTATCCGGTTTTAGCGGACTCATCACCACCAGCGCATACGCGCCTTCAAGTTCGGCTACGGTTTTGCGAACCGAGCTTTCAAGATCCGGATCCATTTGGAGGTGCTGATGAATAAGATGGGCGATAACTTCTGTATCGGTATCGCTGGTAAATTCGTAACCGGCCTCAATGAGGCGGGCTTTGAGAATCGCATGATTCTCGATGATGCCGTTGTGCACAATCGCAACGGTATCACCGGATATGTGCGGATGCGCATTAGCCTTAGTGGGTGCCCCGTGCGTTGCCCAACGAGTATGGGCGATGCCTATAGGGCCGGCGGCCGGCGTTTTCTCCAGTTCGTTCTCAAGCTCAGCAACCTTGCCCAGACGACGACGTCGCTCAACCACGCCACTCTCAAGTACAGCAAGACCCGCTGAGTCGTATCCGCGATACTCGAGTCGTCGCAGACCTTCGAGCAAGATGGGCACTACGTTCCGTTCTGCTACCGCACCAACAATCCCACACATACATCACTCCCTCGGGCCGGCTGCAAACCGGCTCCCCAAAATACGTTCTAACGGAGGCTTAGCACCCCAAGCCCAGTCGTTGTTGGCTAAGACTAGCGCTGAATAGGTTTTCTATCATGCCTACTGCACATATTCTACGTTTCAGATGAATGCTTAACTGCGATAGAGGTCGCATTAGCGGAAGCTCGGGTGACGCCGAAGCTTTAGCGCCTCTGCCGACTGCACTTAGCGTACATCAGGGCTTCTTAATTGGGCGCTGCCAGCCATCAATAGCGCGGGGTTTAGCCCGCTCCAGGGTTAACTTGCCGGCCGGAGCCGAACCACCAATGGTTGAGCCCGCGCCAATCGTTGCGCCTTCACCGACTGTTACCGGTGCCACTAATTCAACGCCCGAGCCGATAAACGCATTATCGCCAATAATCGTTTTGTGCTTGTTGGCACCATCGTAATTGCAGGTGATAGTGCCGCAGCCAATGTTTACGTTCTGGCCAATCTCTGCATCGCCAAGATAGGTGAGGTGGTTAGCCTTGCTGCCAACGCCAAGAGTGGTGTTTTTAATTTCAACGAAGTTACCGACGCGTGCGCCATCCAAAATATTTGCGTTAGGGCGTAAACGGGCAAACGGGCCGATGCTGGCATTTGCACCCACCGAGGCATCTTCCAGCACTGAGTTAGCGTGGATATGCGTACAAGCACCAACTCGGGAATCAGTAATTGAGACGTTCGGACCCAGTATGACCTTGTCACCGAGAACCACGTCACCTGTAAATACCACGTTCACATCGACGAACACATCCTGACCCACAGTCACCGTGCCACGAATGTCGACACGGGCAGGATCCGCCACCGTTGCGCCGGCAAGCATCAGCTCGTTAACCAAGCGGTGCTGCAATGCTCGTTCTGCCTGTGCTAACTGGGCCTTGTCGTTGATGCCCATTACTTCAGTTTCAGATAAAGCTTTTACCGCGTCAACGACGACTCCGTCTGCAACCGCGGCTGCAACCACATCGGTAAGGTAATACTCAGCCTGGGCATTATCCGCTTTTAATGCATCAAGCCAAGGGCCCATAAGGCTCGCAGGACACGCCATTAAACCCGTATTTACTTCAGTAATTTTACGCTGCTCATCACTGGCATCTTTCTCTTCGACAATAGACTGAACCTCGCCTGCAGCATTCCGGACAATGCGCCCGTAACCGCTCGGATTTACGGCATCAACCGTCATTAACACAAGCTTGCTGCCCTCGGTTGCATCAGCCATGCGCCGAATACTCTCGGGCAACACCAACGGCACATCGCCATAGAGCACCACAACAATACTATCAGCGCTAACCATGGGCATCGCCTGCTGAACAGCATGGCCCGTGCCCAACTGCGGCTCCTGCAGCGCCCAATTAAGCGCTGTTGAAGTAAATGCACTCTGAACCAATTCGCCACCATGGCCATAAACAACGCAGGTCTCATGCGCGCCGAGCCGCGATGCGGCGTCGAGGACATGCCCGAGCAAAGGCTTTGCCGCTAGCGGCTGCAACACTTTAGGGAGCGCGGAACGCATACGGGTGCCTTTTCCCGCGGCTAGAATAACGATACTGAGATTGCTGTCTGACATGGCTAGATATTATAAGAGTATTTAGATAAAACAGAAGCTTACATCTTCACACAATTGCTGTCTGTGGAATAGTCGACGTTATTGCGAATAGACTGGGCGCTGGTCGCAACAATGCTGTGAGGCGATATCTGGATTAGTGCGCACAAAAAAGCCCGGATAAGTGCCGGGCTTTAATGTGTTCTAATTTTGGCAACAACTAGGCCTGCGTTTTACGCCGCAGCCAACCCAAACCAGCAAGCGCAGAGCCAAACAACCAAATTGCGGCGGGAACTGGGACTGCGGTAAGCATAAAAGCACCTGTTGAGCCGTCGCTAAGAGTGCCGTCACCAACAATCTGACCTGACGCGTTAATATCATAAGCCTCATCAAGACCTGTCTCTTATACACATCTGACGCTGCCGACGATC
>CAJXQV010000248.1 GCA_913058165.1 uncultured Chromatiales bacterium
TACGAGATTGCCTCTTGTCTCGTGGGCTCGGAGATGTGTATAAGAGACAGCGCCGATAGAGTTCGGCAGCCTTTTTGCCATTAAAAAAAACAGTTTGGATTTCTGGATGGCAGGCAAAGAATCGGTCAAAGTTATTTATGATGGCGCTATCGGCCTTAATGGCGCTGTCTAGGCTGCCGGGGCGCTCACAGAACTGCAACACATCCCATAGCGCGATATGGTGCTCGCGCAGCCTGTCCAGACGATGCGCGTAACTTATTTCAGGTCCGGCATTAAACAAGCTGCCCATAATGGGCCAGAATGCATTCCGCGGGTGGGCGTAGTACTGCATCTCGGCAAGCGAGCGCTGGCCCGGCATCGAACCAAGAATCAGTACCTTTGCGTGGGCATTGCTTACTGCAGAAAAACCTTCAGTTTTCATTGCAGAAGGCGACGCTAGTGCGTCTCCGTTGATCCGCCCGGTAGCGACGGTATGAGTAGCAGGTCGATACGAATGAGCACGGCATCGCTTACCCAGTCGGTATCGACCCAGTCACCACCGCCTACTTCGAAATCAAGTCGATTGACTTTGATGCTGCCAATCATTCGTGGGGCTTTGCGCGCTTGAGTCGATTCATCCAGAACAAAGCTGAGCTCCACATCCCGAGTAATGTTTCTGAGCGTCAGCGCGCCGGCGGCCGTGTAAGTTCCTTGCTCTGTTGCACTAATCGATTCGCTACTGAAAGTCGCCGTAGACCATGCTTGTGCATTCAACCAGTCCGTGCCGAGCAGCAGTGTGTCACGATCCTCATTGTCGGTGCTGACCGATGCGATCCGGACTGCAGCATTAATTGAGCTGGCTTCAGGCTGCTTTGTATTGAGTACAACAACCCCGTCGAAGTCGCTGAACGAACCGGCAAACCCGACGCCTTGCTGGGTTCCGTCGAAGCTTACTGAACTGTCTTCGGTGCTTATAAGAAACGTGCCATCATTGCTCGCGATGCAGGCATTGCAGCCGAGCATGAATGTGCTGGTAATGAGTATTGACTGTAAAACAGTCACTGTTTTTTACCGGGCAATATATTTTTCAGCGTGTCATCTTTCAATAAAACATGGTGCCGCATAGCTCCAGCAAAGTGAAGAGCAATTGCACCCATAAGAATCCACGATTGCATTACATGCATTCTAATAAAGCCATCAACCAATGCCTTATTGGCGTCAATAAGTGGTGGCAGTGTGAACAGCCCGAAGATGCTGAGAGGATAGCCGGCGGCGGAAGTCATCATCCAGCCCGATAGAGGCATTAAGCAAACCACAAGATACAAAATGCCCTGCAACACTTTGACGAATATTTTCTCATATAGCGGTGTGGAGCGAGGCAATGGCGGTCGTGTGGAAAACATCGCCCATAACAGTCGGGAAATAGCCAGCGTAAAGATAATCATGCCGGTGGCTTTATGCAGCGAGTAGGTTTCCAGCTTGTCTGTGCCCAGTGGGAGTTCGGTCATGTATAGCCCCAAAGGAATCTGAAACGTCAGAAACAGCACAATGCTCCAATGAAAAAACTTCCGGCCAGCCCCAAAACCGATAGCTGCATTTCTTACTGTGTCTGTCATAGTGTCCGCATCCTGTTGTGTTGTCTAAAGTCCGAGTCCTAAATGTACACGCAATTGTTGCCTATAATAATCCCTGTGTTGGCCTGTGTGTTGGTGGGTTTCGTGTGGGCGCGCTCAGGCTCTCCGTTTAATCGGGAGTTTTTAACGCGTCTAGTGATGAATGTCGGCGCTCCTTGTTTGGTGCTGAATGGGATGACCAGCTTATCTGCGGGTCCGACCGAGTTCTATCGAAGTGCACTGATTGCAGTCTGGCTGATAGGGGCATGTTTTGTCACTGGTGCGTTGATACTCAGGGCCGCGAAACAACCTGTTCGCAGTTATGTGCCGGCAGTGATGTTCGGCAATATGGGTAATCTCGGAGTGCCGCTGTGTGCATTTGCGTTTGGCGATGAGGGGCTGGGAGTGGTCATTGGCTTTTACATTGCAGCATCCGTAATTCAGTTCGTCATTGGTCCGATGATTCAGGGCAGGCAGGCTGCCTGGCGCACACTGCTGACCACGCCGATAATTTATGCGGCACTCCTCGGTCTGCTGCTGTTGCAGACCGAGACCGAGATACCATTGGCGCTGGCCAACACGGTGGAGCTTATCGGCGGCATGACCCTGCCCCTTATGCTGATTGCGATGGGCTATTCGCTGGCCATGTTTAAAGTATCGCGAATCAATACAGCCATTGGCATCACAGCGCTGCGTTTTGCGCTTGGCCTGATGGCGGGATTGCTGGCCATTGAGTTTTTAGAACTGGAAGGCGTAATACGTGGGGTAGTTCTGATCGAGGCCTGTATGCCAGTTGCGGTGTTTAACTTTCTGTTCGCCGCGCGCTATGACCGCGCGCCAGAGGATGTTGCTGGCGCAATTCTGGTGTCGACGGTGCTAAGTTTTATATCTCTAC
The DNA here is from genome assembly GCA_913058165.1 of uncultured Chromatiales bacterium. GTDB lineage: Bacteria > Pseudomonadota > Gammaproteobacteria > Steroidobacterales > JABIQA01. The sequence continues at coordinate 2,488 of CAJXQV010000248.1, forward strand.
CATGGCTGCTGTTATGGGCATTGCCCTAAACGTTAACCCCTTTCTAGAGAACGTCTTTACCGCTAATCAAATCGTTAAGGCTGGGCGGTTCATGATCGTCACCAACCTTGCCGCTATCGAAACGATTAATGTAGTCTTTATAAGCTCGGATGGCCTGTCCGCCAAAGATCCACATGATAGGCAAGTTGGCAATGAGCATGACGCCGGAGCCAAAGCTGCTTAGATTATCGAGCTCAACATCGGTGCGGAGCAGTCCTGCGGTAGCAACCAGAATTAATGAGCAATAAACAAATTTATACGGCAGAACTGAGCGGTCGCCAGCGAGAAAGACCATGGCCTGTTCGCCATAGTAGCTCCACGAAATCATTGTGCTCACCGCAAACAGCCAGACCTGTCTCTTATACACATCTGACGCTGCCGACGATCTACTCTGTGTAGA
>CAJXQV010000249.1 GCA_913058165.1 uncultured Chromatiales bacterium
GAGATTGCCTCTTGTCTCGTGGGCTCGGAGATGTGTATAAGAGACAGCTGTAACACTCATTGCTCTATCCTGAATCTTTTTACTGTATCGGTAAGAAGACACACGTGGCCGCCGAAGCAGCCATGCGATTACTCTTTATCTTCAGCCTTGGCTTCTTCAACGACAGGCTCAGCTGCTGAGTCTGCCGGCTTAGCTGCTGCGGGCTTAGCTGCTGCGGGCTTAGCTGCTGCGGGCTTAGCTGCTGCTTTTGCGGGCTTAGCTGCTGCTTTTGCGGGCTCAACGGCTGCGTCTGCAGGCTCAGCTGCTGCTTCTGCGGGCTCAGCCTTTTTAGTTGCCGTTTTCTTGCTGGCAGTTTTCTTAGCTGCAGTTTTCTTAGCGGCTTTCTTCTTCGCAGCCGGTTTTGTCTGGGGCTCGCCCTTCTCGTTCAGTTCGACGAACTCATCGTTGCCAACCGGTACGGCAGGAATAGATGCCTTACCTGCCAATACTGCATCGGCGATGCCTGTTGCGTACAACATGGCCGCACGCATCGCGTCATCGTTGCCCGGAACTGGATAATCAACAATGTCAGGAGCGCAGTTGGTATCGACAATAGCAACCACTGGAATACCCAATGTACGTGCTTCGTTAATTGCGATTTTCTCATGGCCTACATCGATAATAAAAATCGCGTCAGGAACAGAGTTCATGTTTTTGATACCACCAAGACTGCGCTCAAGCTTCTCGTGCTCGCGTGACAGATCCAGCTGTTCTTTCTTGGTAAGGCTGCTGGCTTTACCACCTTCTTTAAGCATTTCTTCAAGTTCGAAGAGGCGCTTAACAGACTGTTTAATAGTCCTGAAATTGGTGAGCATCCCGCCGAGCCAGCGATGGCTAATAAAAGGCATACCGCAGCGCTCTGCCTGACTGCGAATTGCTTCACGAGCGGCACGCTTGGTGCCAACAAACAGAATGCGGCCGCCACCAGCAGCGAGGTTTTTCACAAAACCACAAGCTTCCTGGTACATAGGTACAGTCTGCTCAAGGTTAATGATATGAATGTTGTTGCGTTTGCCGAAAATGAAGGGTGCCATTTTCGGGTTCCAATAACGGGTTTGATGCCCGAAATGTACGCCTGCTTCTAGCATTTGGCGCATTGATACGTCAGCCATGTTGAACTCCTAATTGGGTTAAGGCTTCCATGTGTCCAAAATGACAACCGGTAACATCAGAAAAGCACCTTTATGGGGGTGAAAACACTCCCGTGGGGCTACTAACCTGAATAATCACCGGCACCCAGCCAAAATGTGACGACACATGTGAGGATTATTTGCGCAGTGCGCGCGCGCTTTATACCATAAGCACCCTGCAGCGACAACGGGTTATGCTCCCGAAATCAAAGATGTGGAGTGCCAAAAGGCCGCTCTCAACACCGCACGCTCGAATGCAAAATACAATTCACCGGAAATCGGGGCCAAAACCCACGTCAGACAAGGCTTCGCTGTATAGTGGCGAGCCACCGGCAGTTCACGGTTAAAGCAGATAAGGAAAGGCTACAGATGGGCATAGAGCTCAAAAACGAAGAAGCACAGGCCAAAATGCGTGTTGCAGGGCGTCTCACCGCGGATGTGCTGGACATGATTGGCGAATACGTAAAACCCGGCGTCACAACCAATGAACTGGACGAGATTTGCCACAAATACATTGTAGAGACCCAAAATGCTATCCCTGCCCCGCTTAACTATCGCGGATTTCCGAAATCGATCTGTACCTCGGTAAACCACGTGGTATGCCATGGCATACCAGGCGACAAAACACTGAAAAAGAGTGACTGCATCAATATCGACATCACCGTCATTAAAGATGGCTATCATGGGGATAGCAGTCGCATGTTCATGGTTGGCAAAGCCACTATTCAGGGCGAACGGGTAGCTCGCATTTCCTATGAGGCCATGATGCTCGGTATTGCTCAGGTAAAACCCGGCGCCCGCCTCGGCGATATCGGCCATATCATCCAACAACACGTTGAGAAAAACCAATGCTCAGTAGTTCGAGAATACTGCGGTCACGGCATCGGCAGGGTTTTTCACGAAGACCCGCAGGTTTTGCATTACGGCCAGCCGAATACCGGCCTCGTGTTAGAGGAAGGCATGGCATTCACTGTTGAGCCTATGGTTAATGCTGGGAAACGCAACGTTAAGCTGCTGCCGGATGGCTGGACGGTTATCACTAAAGATCGCTCGTTATCGGCACAGTGGGAGCACACCCTGCTGGTGACGGCTACCGGACACGAGATTCTAACCCTGGGTGCGAGTGACCGTTAATGATCAATGGCAGCAACCCGCAAGACACTGCAGCTAACCCACTCCGAAAAAACGAGACCGAGCAAGCCCTTGCACGTCAGGTATTGGTTGCTGATAGCCTGGATATCGACTGGGAAAGCATCCATCAGCAACTGCTTGTTGCGAACGGCAACGTGACTAAAGTGCGGCAGCTGCTAGAGGCCGGAAATGTCGCTCTCATTGAACGCTTTGTGGGCAATCACCCAGTCTCGCAGTTAGTGCGCGAGCGCGCCCGTTTAGTGGATACGGTCATCGCCGACACCTGGCAACGGGTCGGTGGTAATTTTGCCGATCTGTTTATACTTGCGGCAGTCGGTGGTTACGGTCGTAACGAGCTGCACCTCTATTCTGACGTTGACCTACTGCTGCTAGTGCCGTCTGAGAGAAAGGCGCGCGCTGCCAGCGATGAGATTGCTGCTTTTCTCGCCTTCCTGTGGGACGTGGGCATGGAAGTAGGTCACAGCACCCGCACTGTCGGGGAGTGCCGCTCAGAAAGCGAACACGATATCAGCATAGCGACAACGCTAATGGAGTCGCGACTCATTGTCGGCCCGGAAAAACTTTTTGAAAATATGCAAAAAGCGGTGGCGCCACCAAAAGTCTG
>CAJXQV010000250.1 GCA_913058165.1 uncultured Chromatiales bacterium
ACACAGAGTAGATCGTCGGCAGCGTCAGATGTGTATAAGAGACAGCTTCTGTGCCAGATAACTTAAAATGGCATTGGATTCCCACAGACTGAAATCGCCATCCACCAGCACGGGCACCTTGCCCATTGGGTTAAGCGCACGAAATTCGTCAGTAGATGTCTCTTTCTTCGCGAAATTGACCTGATGAATTTCTACCGGCAAATCGAAGTGTTTAATAAAGGCGACAACCTTACGGTTGTTCGGAGTAATTGCGAACGTATGCAGTAACATAGAAAGGCTCATCGGCAAGAGAATTTTATGGAGTTTCTATTATGCCCTATTGTGCGGAAAACCACATCGCGTTGCAGGCGACTGCACAACTTGGGTCTTGCTGGCCCCGCTCAAAAAAATGCGGGTGATATACACCCGCATTTAATTAAGCTCATAATGAAGTCCCGGCTGCTACTGAATAAGCTCTCCATCCCACTGAACTGTGGTGCCGGTAAGCTCTATAGGGAACTCATCCATCACCTTAATCATGCCTGCAACGCTTTCCTCAATGGGTATAGCATTGGTGCCACCCGCATCGGTTTCACCATGAGTTAGCACGCGCCCCGGCAATAAAGTAACCACGCGCAGCCCCTGACGTGTCCAGCGCAGCGCGATCTCTAACTGCATGGCGTCCAATGATGCCTTGCTGGTTTTGTACAGTGAAAACCCGGGCACCGGTATACCGCGCTTACCTTTACCGGTAGTCAGAGCAGCCATCAGTTTGTGATCGCTCTTCTTAACATTGGGGTAAAAGGCTTCTGAAACCTTCAGGGGGCCCATTACGTTGATTCGATAGGTGCGGATAAACTCATCGTAATCGATAGTACCGACCATCTGCGATTTCTCTGGCCCTTTCATTAAGCCGGCGTTATTCAGCAACACATCAATAGGCTGGTCTTTGTATTTAGCCGCCAGTGCATCGATGCCTTCATGGTCTAGCAGGTCAAGGCGCTCAACCACGACATTATCGTGATCTGCCGCGTAGGCATTTAACTCTTCGGCAGAATCAGGGTTACGGGTGGTCGCAATAACCAACCAGCCGAGGTCCGAATACTGTTTAACAAACTCGAAACCAATGCCGCGATTGGAGCCGGTAATAAGCACAGCATTCTGCGCCTCCGCACCCATTTCGCCTTGGGCAAATATCGGTGCCGTTATAAGCATAGCCATTGCGGCTAAGAGTACTCGTCTAAATAAAATCATAACCATCTCCAAAAATCAGTCATAGAGAAGCACAATAACTGTGCTCCCGCCAACGTTACTCTCGGCCTTCAAATACTTCGGCCCAATAGGTGTTGCCCTGAGAAAACCTAGCAGGCCAGCGCGCGCCTACACGGGGGTTAAACATGAGCACCAATGCAAAACACTCGCTCAGGTCGCCATCCACACCCGGCACACCGCTGAAGTTGTAGCACATACGATCCTTTTCCCCATTCTCTCCTTCAGTTCGCCATTTGCCGCTGATGCCTTCCGCACTATCAATAGTGTTATCGGGGCTAAAACGGGCACTCACGATTACAACTTCGCCATTAACCTTAATCTCATAACGCATGGTGTTGTTAAACAGGAATGTCCAGTAGTCGGGATGTGCATCACCCTCTAGGGGATGGAACCGGTCTTCGATGAACGTGACATCGACCTTGAAGTCATCGAAGCCTTTTACCGGCGTAATGACTTCAGCGACCTCACCGAAGACCATATTTGCGTCAACCTTCGGCCGCACACAATGCATCCATTCATAGGGGTGAACACCGATACGCTGAATAGCAAAACAGAAGTGGCGCTTGTCGCGCATGCGCCAGATACCGGTAAGGCCGCGGTTGTTGCCGGTTATTGTGCCATCATCATTGAAATAGGCGACGAAGCTATAGCTGCTGTCTTCATAAGGGATGGTGAACTTTACTGTATTGTTCATATACAGCGCCCAGAACTCGGGGCTACTGCTCTGTAACTCGGCATCCAGCCCACCGGTTGCAAGAGTTGCGGTTTTCGCCTGATCCCAATCCACAGAACCGCTGCTACGAAGCACGTAAGCCGTTAAAGGCAATACCTTGTCTGCAGGAATATTAACGGCAGGCATTATATTACCCGGGATCACAGCGCCGGGATCCTGCACATAGGCGGCAAACAGCTCCGGGGTCCAGTTACGCGACTCCTTCTTCAATGCATCTGAATAGGCGAAACCAGGCTTCGTGCCCACCTGCCGCTTAAATAGCTGATGCAGGTTAGGGCCCGAAATATCAGCCTGTCCCTCCCCAGCGGTATGGCAAAAGGCGCAGTACTGTTGCCAGGTTTGTTCACCTGCAATCATGTCGGCGTCTTTTAACGCCTGTTCGGAATAATCATCTGCATGTGACGTTAGCGTAAAAAAAGCCAGCGCAACCCCCACACCAAGCGCCATGATCAATTTGTTCATATTATGCGTTCCATTAAATCCAATTCAAACATTGTCCATTGTTGCAACAATAAGCGCCCCGCAGAGTATGAATGGCCCGAAGGTCTGCCAGATGGACTGCCTGCAGGCACGAGCTTGTTACCCCGATCTGCTTCAATGGATGCGAAACCAAACCAATAGGCAGTCAGCTTTTCTGCAGGGCTGCGATTGCACCTCAAATAGTGGTATTTCTTGTATCTCAAAATAGCGCTTCAAATAACGCTTAGCCAAAATATACACTCCACCATTGAATTCAAGATTTACAGGAGAACACCCATGAAAACCCGTCTACTCATAGCGCTGCTTGGGGCCACCCTCAGCCTCACGCTATCAGGCATAGCCAACGCCGGTGCTCACGGCGGTCAGGCTGTCTCAAAAATTGAAGATTTGCCCGCCCGGAATGGCGACTGGCTGTCTCTTATACACATCTCCGAGCCCACGAGACAAGAGGCAATCTCGT
>CAJXQV010000251.1 GCA_913058165.1 uncultured Chromatiales bacterium
ATTGCCTCTTGTCTCGTGGGCTCGGAGATGTGTATAAGAGACAGTTAATTGATCAGGCAAGATCACAAGAAAGCGTGGAAGCTAGAGGCGATGGTGACACCGCTACCCCGATTGTCGTTACCTTGCTGGGCACCGCTGCGCCGACAATTGACCCTCAGCAGGCCGGGATCAGCACGCTGATCACGATCGGCAAAACACAATTCCTTGTCGATACTGGCCGCGGCGTGGTGCCGCAATTATCAAAGCTCAACCCTGGCAACGAGGCTAAAGCTTTTGCAGGTATCAACCGGGTCTTGTTAACGCACCTGCACTTCGATCACATCATTGCACTTGATGATTTTTGGTTGTCGCGCGGGCAGTTCGGGGGGCGGAAGCCGGTGCCATTGGAAGTTTGGGGGCCGGAAGGAACCCAAGCATTTATAGATAACATGATCGACGCTTACGAAGTCGACGTTACTGACCGTGTTACCCGAGTTGAATCGCTTGGAATAATGGGGAAAGGGAATCCAAGATTAGAAATCTTAACGACCGATATTACACAAGACGGTGTTATCTATGCTGAGGATGGCATCACAATCACGGCATTCGCCGTTAACCACGGCATGCCAGCGCTGGGTTACCGTATAGATTATGCGAACAAAGCGGTCGTTATTTCCGGCGACACGACCTATTCCCAGAATCTAATTAAAAATGCCCAGGACGCGGACTTGATCATTCATGAGGTATTTAGTGTCGCGCCCAAATATAAAAACAACCCAATAGGTGCAATCGTTCTCGCGGCGCATACGAATGCGGAACAAGCGGCCGCTGTGTTTAATCTAACGAAACCCAAACTCGCTGTTTATTCGCATATCGGCAGCTTCGGTGGCTCTGAGTCCAACACGGACTACGTTGGTTTAACCCGAAAAAATTACGCCGGCAGAGTTATCCTGGGCGAGGATCTGATGACTATCACGATTGCTGACGACGTAAAGGTCAGACGCATAAAGGAGGCTCAGGGTGTCGGGAGATAGTGTAAAAGTACTTAAGCTCGGCCCGCTGTGGTTTCAGCCCGGCATCACGGGCTGGAATTTCGTCACACTGGCGTACGGCTCTTTCAGCACAATATCGCTGGTCATCTTTATCAGTTTCATACAGCCTTACCTGCTCACCGAAATTCTGCATATGCCCGCTAGTGAACAGGGCACATTCACCGGACTCCTCCATTCGCTGCAGGAAGCCCTCACCATTCTGCTCACCGGGTTTATCGGTGCGTTGTCGGACCGCAGCGGGCGCCGAAAATTATTCGCCCTCGGCTTTGCGATCATGGCGTTCGGTTACCTGTTGATGCCATTGTCTGAATCGGCCACCCAGTTGATTATTTTTCGTTGTCTGTTCGCAATCGGTGCCGCCATGGTGCCAATCATGATGCTGGCTTGCCACATCGACTACATACAGGACCGTTCGCTCGGGCGCTGGATTGGAGTCACCGCTATCCTCACAGGCGCGGGTGCCGTGTTTATGGCCATCGTGCTGGTCAAGACGCCGGAAATGTTTCTGAATGCCGGCGCCGATGCAGTTGCTGCCGGTCGTTACGCCTACTGGGTCGGCGCAGCCATGTGCTTACTCTCCGCCACGCTGTTGTGGCTGGGTTTGAGCAACCAAAAACCTGCCGCACCCGAACGCAGCGAAGTCTGGAAACAACTTTACGCGGGTATCCGGGCAGGCCTTGATAACCCTAAACTGATGCTTAGTTACTTCGCGGCCTTTATTGGGCGGGGTGATCTCGTCATCATTAGCGTCTTTTTCTCGTTATGGATTACGCAAGCAGGCGCCGATGCCGGCATCGGCACGGCGGAAGCACTGGCCCGCGCTGGTATAATGTTCGGCATAATTCAACTCTCCGCCATGGTCTGGGCTCCACTGATTGGCATGATCGCCGATCGGGTCAATCGCGTCACCGCGCTGGCGTTTGGTTTAAGCATCGGAGCGGTGGGCTACTTCTGGATGGGTCAAGTCGAAGATCCGTTTGGCAGTGGTATGCTGCCCGCCGCCATTCTGCTTGGCATCGGTGAAATCAGTGTGATCATTTCTGCGAACACGCTCATGGGACAGGAAGCGGCGCCAAACATCCGCGGCGCCATAGTCGGTGTCTACGGCCTGATGGGCGGCCTCGGTATCATTGCTGCCACAGCAGCCGGTGGCATTGCATTTGATCAGATTGGTAGAACAGCGCCCTTTACGATGATGGCGATTTTGAATGCCCTGCTGATGCTTGTGGCTCTGGTGGTAAGAGCTCGTGCAAGAAGCTGACTAGCCGCAGGCGGACTGATATAAAACTGGCTTCGAGCCGACTTCTTTGAGCGAAAATACTTTACCTGTAACTTTTAGAAACACCAAAAAAGTGAAATTAGACGAGGCGATGTAAAGGTCGTCCACGGAGAAACATGATGACCAATCAATTGCGACATAGCCTATCGGTTCTCGGTCTATGCACAGCCTTTGTTTTTTTCGGGTCCGCTTTTGCCGAGCCTAATGACGGGGTCGAGGGTCTCAATGAAGAGCAGCAGGCATTCGCCGAGCGTTTTCTTCAGTTTCAGGATGAAATGGACCAGAAGTTTTTTTACCGGGCTGGGGAGATCAACGGCGGCAATTCCTCGGACGTCACAGAAACCATAGAAGAAAAATACGCGGACTTTTACGTGCGCGTGGCGCGGGGCGATGCAGTGGAAAAGATCGGCCGGATGATCGGCCGAGCCTACGAACCGGTAGCCGACTTTCAGCGCCCCACGACGTTTAGTCGCTACTACGGTCTTGACGTGCACGCAAAATCGCCGCTCATGGGTCACATTCATACGGCCATCGCGATGCAATACTACCCTAACGGCACTGGCATTATGGGCACCTGTCTCTTATACACATCTGACGCTGCCGACGATCT
>CAJXQV010000252.1 GCA_913058165.1 uncultured Chromatiales bacterium
ACGAGATTGCCTCTTGTCTCGTGGGCTCGGAGATGTGTATAAGAGACAGTTCTGAAACAGGGCACAGACAAGCCCCCGTCTGTTACCTGAACAATCACTTAGCAACATAAAAAAGCCCGGCATTGCCGGGCTTTTTTATTTACAACAATTGTTATTTTGCGACTCGCTGCGGGTCATCAACCGACAAATACCCGGGCGTTGCGGAACATCCTCAACCAAGGGGCATCTTCACCCCAATGCTCAGGATGCCAAGAATGCTGTAGGGTTCGGAACACTCTTTCCGGGTGCGGCATAAAGGCGGTAACACGGCCGTCTGTAGAACAGATGCCCGCTATACCTTCGGGGGAACCGTTTGGGTTGGCTGGGTACAGTGAAGCCTGCGCACCCCGGTTATCAACATAACGTACAGCCACGCCCCCACTCGCCTGCAACGCAGTCAGATCAGCCTCGGCTGAAAATTCAGCACGACCTTCACCATGCGAAGTAGCGATCATCAACTGACTCCCCACCATTCCTTTAAGAAAAATAGACGGACTTTCCTGCACTTCAACCATGCTCAAACGAGCTTCAAACTGCTCCGAAAGGTTCGTAACAAATCGCGGCCAATGTTCCGTACCGGGAATAATATCCGCAAGATTTGCCAACATCTGGCAACCGTTGCATACACCCAGCGTAAAACTGTCGGTGCGATTAAAGAACTCTTCAAATTGTTCACGCGCGTGAGGATTAAACAAAATGGATTTTGCCCAACCGCCACCGGCACCCAACACGTCGCCATAAGAGAAACCACCACAGGCAACCAGACCTTTAACGTCATCAAGATTACGGCTGCCCGATAGTATCTCGGACATATGCACATCCACAGGCTGAAAACCGGCGCGCTCAAATGCGGCGGCCATCTCCTGAAAACTGTTCACGCCTTGCTCTCGCAGAATTGCTACTCGTGGGCGGGCAGCGCCCAGAATAAACGGTGCGGCAACGTCATCACATGGATCAAAACTGATCTTAGGGCTTAGGCCCGGATCACTCACGTCCAGCAAGCTATCGTAGGCTTGCTTCGCAGTCTCCGGGTTATCGCGCTCGGCCTGCATCAGGTAGCTGGTTTCCGACCAGATACGATGCAAATCGGTGCGACTCTCTGAAAAAATAAGGTTGTCATTGCCGCTGATACGAATCTGATCATCGTGGGTCACATAAGCCACACGACGCAAACACTTGGCCAGGCCAAAGCGCTCGATAACCGCCAGCGCGTCCATAGCTTCGGAATCTGCAATCTGCACTAAACCGCCTAGCTCTTCATTAAACAGCAACGCAAAGATTGTCTGCATATCCTGCTCAGAGAAATCAAGATCAAGCCCCGCTCTACCCGCAAAAGCCATCTCACATAAAGCAGCAAACATTCCGCCATCGGAACGATCGTGATACGCCTGCACCAAACCGTCGCGATTCAATGTCTGTATGCAATCAAAGTAACGCCGCAGCAGTTGCGGATCGTCCACATCAGCAGGCGCACCGCCGGGAACATTAAAAACCTGCGACAACACTGAGCCGCCCAGCCGGTTTCTACCCAGCCCGAGATCAATCAAATAGACCGAACTGCGGGGCTTCATCGAATCATCACTATGCAACGTCTTCAGTTGCGGGGTAAGTGTGCGACGAATTTCTTCGGCCGGCGCGAAGGCCGTAATGATTAATGACAACGGCGAATAAACCGTGTGCTTTTCACCCTCTTCATCCCAACTGGTGCGCATCGACAATGAGTCTTTACCCACCGGAATGGCCAGGCCTAACTTCTGACAGAAGCCATCAGCCACCGCAGTAACCGTATCGAACAAAGCCTGATTCTCGGTATCGATTCCGCAAGCCGCCATCCAGTTTGCCGACAACCGAATATCGGTGATTTTACTAATGGGAGCCGCTGCAATATTGGTAATAGCCTCGCCAACTGCCAAGCGACCGGATGCGGCAGGGTTCAGCAGCGCAACCGGTGAACGTTCGCCCATCGACATTGCCTCACCGGCATCCGAATCAAAACTACGGGCGGTTACGGCCACATCGCTTACCGGTATCTGCCACGGACCCACCAACTGATCCCGTGACACCAAACCGCCAACTGTACGATCACCAATGTGTATAAGGAACGATTTGTCAGCGACGGTTGGACAGCGCAGCACACGACGGCAGGCTTCGGCCAAATCGATACCGCGTAAATCAAGCTCAGCAATCTCGCGTGTGCTGCGAGTCAGCGTCATCGTGGTTTTCGGCGGTTTTCCGAGCAAGGTATCCATCGGCATATTCACCGGATGGTTGTCGTTGATCTCGTCGTAGACTTTTAACTGTGATCCGCCATCGATTTCGCCAATAACCGCATACGGGCAACGCTCACGGCGACAGACCTCATCCACAAATTCGATATGCTCCGGCAACACCGCCAACACATAACGCTCCTGTGCTTCGTTACACCAGATCTCCAGCGGGGACATGCCTGCTTCAGCAGTCTGAATATCACGCAAATTAATTACGGCGCCGCGGGCACTGTGATCGACCACTTCAGGCACTGCGTTGGACAAACCGCCGGCACCAACATCGTGAACTATAACGATAGGGTTTTCTTCGCCGGTCAACTGCCGTGCCCAACAGGCATCGATAACCTGCTGTGCGCGTCGTTCCATTTCCGGGTTACCGCGTTGCACAGAGGCATAATCAAGGTCTTCGCTTGATGTGCCGCTGCCCATCGATGAGGCGGCACTGCCGCCCAAACCAATTAGCATTGCAGGGCCGCCAAGCACTAGCAGTTTTGCACCCACTGGCACCTCTGGCTTGAGCGCATCCTGCGTGCGGATATTGCCTACACCACCGGCAATCATAATCGGCTTATGATACCCGGCAGCGAGTGTCTCGCT
>CAJXQV010000253.1 GCA_913058165.1 uncultured Chromatiales bacterium
ACGAGATTGCCTCTTGTCTCGTGGGCTCGGAGATGTGTATAAGAGACAGTCCGCATATCGTGTTTAACGATGGCTTCTACGACCTCGTTGAAGTGAACATTCCTGAAGGCACACTGCTTAAGCCTAAGTTCCCTGCGGCTATCTCAGGTCGCACGCATGCTTTGGGTCGTATCTTCGATATCCTTGGCGCGCTGCTTGGCCAGGGTGCTCCTGAGCAGATGCTGAATGCTGCGGGCTTCTCTGATTCTCCTCATTTGTTCTACGCCGGTTACGATACCCGCGAAGGCAAGAACAACGAGTGGTTCCAGTTGTTCCAGATCGGCTTCGGTGGTGTTCCCGGTCGCCCTGCCGGCGACGGCCCTGATGGTCACTCATTGTGGCCGGGCTTCACCAACGTACCTAACGAGTTTATTGAATCGTACTTCCCGCTGCGTATTGAGCAGTATCAGACGATTCCTGATTCGGGTGGTGCAGGCTTGCATCGCGGTGGTAACGGTCTGAGTGTTGCGTATTGCTTCTTGGTCGATGGCCATATTGGTATCCATGATGAGCGCTGGCTCATTTATCCATGGGGCGTTCTCGGTGGTCAGGTAGGGCAGCGTTCTACGAAGCGACTGGTTCGTGCTGATGGCACGGTAGAGATTCTGCCGTCGAAGTGTGACGACGTTAAAGTTAAAGAAGGCGATGTGCTGTACTTCGATACTTGGGGTGGTGGAGGCTGGGGTGATCCGCTCAAGCGTGATCCGGCCCTGGTTCTTGCCGATGTTAAGCGCAGCCTAGCTACCGTTGAAGGTGCTAAAGACTACGGTGTTGTCATTGTTAAGGGCGCTGTTGATGAGGCAGCAACCACAGCATTGCGAGAGGAAATCGCAGCATCACGTCCTGCCGAGTTGCCGTTGTTTAACAACGGTCCTCCTATGGAAGAGATCCTTGCAAACTGCAAAGCAGAAACCGGTCTCGATGCGCCTGTGAAGCCAGTTTTCCGTTAAGTCGCTGGTCGCTTTATCAGGCAATAAAAAACCCGGGTTTACCCGGGTTTTTTATTGCCTGATGTTAGTCAACATCAGTGTTCTTTTGTGGTGTACTAGGTTGTTTCGGAGAGCGTATGGCCCAGCGGTTCGTCATCTTGCTGGCGCACAAAGTCACCGGCGATGCTTTGCGCTACGGTGCGCAGATGGGGCACGAACTTCTCTATGGCCTCCGCCTCACTAATCGCGGTGCTGGCAAAGCGCAGTGTTAACACAGCAAGCAATCGCTCTCCAGCCATCACCGGTACAGCGAAGCTGGTCTCATCGGCAACGCGACGTGAGCGTTTCCAAATAGAGAAACCTTTCTTCCGTGTTTCAACCAGGCTTTCATAGACCTTGTTGCGATTCTTCGCGGGTTGATCTTCAGTTTTTTTCGACTGCGCGAGCAGATCGAGCAGGTTGTCACGTTGTTGTTTCGGGCAGAAGGCCAGATACGCGATTCCAGATGCCGAATTCATCATCGATACACGAAAACCAGGGCCGCGTTTTTCAACGGCCAGCGGACTTTTGTGGTCGGTAGTTTGGCGCACTAGCATGCTGCTGCCGGACAAGGTGGAAATGGCAACCGGCCACACCAGTTCGCGGCACAGTTCATAAAGATACGGGCGGGCAATTTGCGTAACCCAGGCTTCATCATCGAAACCATCACTCAGTCCGCGGACGAGTATGGTGAGACGATAACGGTCATCGCTCGATGCCCGGTAGGCATAACCTGCGGTGCAGAGCGTCTCAAGTATCCGATAGGTCGTGGTTCGCGGTAAATCAATAGCGCTGGCGACTTCCGAGACCGTCGCACCATTGTGGCGATTCAAAACATGGAGTACTTCGAGCCCGCGAAGCAGGGCGCGTATAGGTCTGGTAGAGCTCATGAATGACTTCTTGAATTGTTTGCGTTAAATAGGTTTAAGGAGACTTATCGCTCACAAATGCCTATGAAGGCTAGAGATGTTTGCTGTTTTAAGACTCAGTAAAGAATGTCCGTTAGGTGGATTATCATATGCCCGTTAGGTGGATTTGCCAAGTCCTAGGGCTAAAAAGTTACACATTGTTGCGTTCGCCTTTTCTGGGCCATTTGCGGATTCTATTGAGCCTACACGCAGTCATATGGATCAGGCTTCCAAGCCTGCCAGGTTGGTTTTTGCGGTGGATTGAACATGAACCACGGTTCTCCTGCGTTTAGGCGCCTATTAAGGTCGCCAGACGCGGGTTCTCGCGCTTGTGACTCAAGGTCACTGCCTCGCAAGCGATGAGATGCTTGTATCTTTAACGCCTACTTTGGACTAGCGGGGCGGCCGGTTCATATCCGCAGACCCCTATCAATACACTGAGTCGAAAAGGTCGTAATACGACAGGTCGAACACACCGGCATCCTGCTTTCTATTGCTGAAGTTCCAGTCGTTAAACCAGTCGTAGGTGGCCCAGAAGTTTTCTTGGTTGCGAAGCACCCCATAGCGATCCCTAAATTCAAGAAAATCAGCCAGCGATTCTACATTTCGCAGTTCCTGAATAAAGGCGGCCGCTTGTTCGACATCAATTTCCATGAACATATTGGGGAATCCCCCCACCACGTCAGGGTAGACGCTCATGGTATCGAGGTCGGGGAGTGCCACACCATTCTGAAAGAGAATCGTGTATTGCGTTTCGTAGACACGGTTCGCGACCAAGCTATACAGTCGAGACTCTTTTCCCTGGTTAACCCTCATTACCGTCATGCTAGGCAGGTAGCGTGGGAACCGATAGTCGGTGTTGACGGTCATCGTTGAAATGGCCTGGACCCACTCATCGAAATTAGCAACGCCCTTCTCCAGTGGGTAGGGCTTTTTGACCCATGTGTTGAGATGCTGTCTCTTATACACATCTGACGCTGCCGACGA
>CAJXQV010000254.1 GCA_913058165.1 uncultured Chromatiales bacterium
CGGCATACGAGATTGCCTCTTGTCTCGTGGGCTCGGAGATGTGTATAAGAGACCGATATGAATGTAGTGATGAACGAGGCCGGTGGTTTCATCGAAATTCAGGGCACCGCCGAGGGCCATGCTTTTCAGCGAAATGAGCTGGATCAATTGTTGGTGCTGGCTGAAAAGGGCGTTGCAGACATTGTCGTTGCGCAGGGCTCTGCGCTGAGCGATTGGCGCGCGGCTCAGTAACACAGGCTTGCTTGTTATGAATCAGCGAATTGTTCTGGCTACCGGTAATACAGGCAAGGCGAAAGAGTTTGCCGAAATGCTCGGTGGCCAATTCGATATTGTTCTGCAAACAACTTTGCGGTTAGCCGCTGCAGAAGAAACCGGTTGTACCTTTCTGGAGAATGCATTGCTGAAGGCGCGGTTTGCAGCGCTGCAATCAGGCTTGCCCGCAATTGCAGATGATTCGGGTTTAGAGGTTGCTGCGTTGGATGGCGCTCCCGGCGTTTATTCGGCGCGCTACGCGGGTGAGCAGGCCAGTGATGCCGATAACAACGCCAAATTGCTGGTTGCGCTTGAGAACATTCCGGCGGAGCAACGGGCGGCGCGTTTCCGCTGCGTGGTGGTATACGTTCGCTCGGCTGATGATGCTGAACCGCTGATTGCCGAAGGCTCATGGGATGGCGCCATTGCATTGGCAGAGCGCGGCACGGGTGGTTTTGGTTATGACCCTTTGTTTTCTGATCTTAGCGATGGCGCGGCGATAACAGCTGAAAGTATTGCAGCTGCGAGCACTTCCGCTGAGTTGCTGCCGGCAGAGAAGCATGCGCGCAGTCACCGTGGCGTGGCAGTGCGGGAACTGTGCCGCCGGTTGCAGGAACAGCCTGCTTAGCAGATTGATATGCCTATACCGTTGGCCCTATACGTTCATTTTCCCTGGTGCGTGACCAAGTGCCCTTACTGCGATTTCAATTCGCACCCATTACAAAATGAACTCCCCGAACAGAGTTACCTTGATGCATTGATTAGCGATCTACGCAACGATGCAAAGCTTGCCGGGGGGCGCAGAATTAGCACCGTATTTCTTGGCGGTGGTACCCCCAGCTTGTTTTCACCGGGAGCAATGCAAACCCTGTTAGTGGCTGTTGATGCCGAGATTGGTTTGGCTAATGATGCAGAGATCACGATGGAGGCAAACCCCGGTGCAATTGAACACGGTGATTTTGCAGGTTATCGGGCGGCAGGTATCACTCGTTTGTCATTGGGCGTGCAGAGCTTTTGCGACACGCATCTGGTGGCCTTAGGCCGGATTCATAATGCCGCCGCAGCGCGCAGCGCTTTTGCGCAGGCGCGCGCCGCAGGCTTCGATAACATTAACCTCGACCTGATGTACGCGCTGCCCGGTCAGACAGTTGCGGAGGCCGTTGCAGATGTTGATGTGGCTTTAGACTTAGCGCCCGAGCATATTTCGCAGTACCACCTCACTATGGAGCCGGGCACCCGCTTCGGCCGCAAACCACCCGAAAACTTACCGGACGAGGATGCAAGTTGGCAGATGTTTGAAGCCTGTCAGCAACGCTTATCTGCCGCAGGTTATGACCGGTACGAGGTCTCGGCCTATGCGCGTGATGGGCGTCGCTGTCGGCATAATCTCAATTATTGGCAGTACGGTGATTATCTGGGTGTTGGGGCTGGCGCTCATGGCAAGGTCACTTCGGCCGATGGCGCTATCCGGCGTTACGCGAAGCATGCGAAGCCGGCAAAGTTTCAATCGGTTGCGGGCAACCCTGTGAGCTCTCAGCCATTGGCAATGCGCGCGGAGATAAACGCAGAAAACGCCGTATTCGAATTTATGTTGAACAATCTGCGCTTGCTCGACGGCTTCTCACT
The DNA here is from genome assembly GCA_913058165.1 of uncultured Chromatiales bacterium. GTDB lineage: Bacteria > Pseudomonadota > Gammaproteobacteria > Steroidobacterales > JABIQA01. The sequence continues at coordinate 1,879 of CAJXQV010000254.1, forward strand.
GGAGGGCTTTTCGGAGCGCACCGGCGTGGCGCAGGGTTTGCTAATGCCGGGAGTTACCGCGGCAATTGATAAGGGTTTGTTGGTCGCTGATGGCGCCAATGCATGGCAACCCACAGAACTCGGCTTGCGGTTTTTGGATGATTTACAGGGTTTATTTCTGCCCGAGGCCTAAGCGGCCATGGCCCTCGCCCGGCCTCATTTATCCAGCTGTTGATTTGTAACATTAAGTTAAGTAACTGATTTGCGCGTAATTCTTGTATAAGCGCGCGGAGTTTCGTTGATTTGGTCTAAAAGCGGGCAGGTTTATGCACAACCGCGACAGTTTCTAAATATTTCATGAAGATACGCGGCAAAAGCTCATTTTTGCTTTGCAAGATCCCTGCTAACCTTTTGTTATTGTTGTGTATTTTGTATTTGCTTATTTATTAGCCAATTTGTTTCTTTTTGTGTGCTTTCCGCAACTTAGGGCCTTGTTGGGGTATTAGTCCACAGACTTATCCACAGAATGTGTGGATAAAACCCCGCCTCGTATCGAGTCGCAGCTTTTTGCCCTTGTCAGACGACGCGTATGCCGCTATTCTTCCGCGCCCTTGACGTTAAGAGCGTACCGGAGGCTTGGTTGACCAACCCCGGGGCCATTTTTGAGATTGCCGCAATGAAAGCTGATATTCACCCTCAGTACAATGAAATTAAAGTTACCTGCAGCTGCGGTAACACGTTTCAAACCCGTTCTACGCTTACTGAAGACCTTGGTGTCGAAGTTTGCTCAGCCTGCCATCCGTTTTATACCGGCAAGCAGAAGATCATTGATAGTGCGGGCCGCGTTGATAAATTCCGTAAGAAATACAACATCGGCTAAACCCATGTTGGGGCTTTTCGGCCTCACATCCAGGTTCGGCACCCCCGTGATGGCCGTTTTGCTGTCTCAAATGTGCAAGCAACCTGCTTATAGCCTATAATCTGTCTCTTATACACATCTGACGCTGCCGACGATCTACTCTGTGTAG
>CAJXQV010000255.1 GCA_913058165.1 uncultured Chromatiales bacterium
ACAGAGTAGATCGTCGGCAGCGTCAGATGTGTATAAGAGACAGGTCTGTTCTCGAAATGATCGACGGCACCGAAATTGACTTCGTAAAACAGGGCCTGAACGAAGCCTTTAAGTTCCGTAACCCCAAATCTACCGGCGAATGCGGTTGCGGTGAAAGTTTCAGCGTTTAACATCGCCTTTTTTACAAAGCAGTATTTCATTCATTATTTATTATTTATTCAAAATATTTTCAAGGTAACAAGCATGGCTATTGAAAGAACCTTATCAATCATCAAACCTGATGGTGTTCAGAAAAACCTTATCGGCGAAATTTTCGGTCGTTTTGAAAAAGCAGGTTTAAAGATTGTTGGCGCGAAGATGGTTCATCTGAGCAAAGCGCAGGCGGAAGGTTTTTATGCCGTGCACAGCGAACGTCCCTTTTTCAATGACCTCGTGTCTTACATGACTTCGGGTCCCGTCGTTGTATCTGCCCTTGAGGGTGAAGATGCAGTCGCTTTGCACCGTAAGCTTTTGGGCGCTACTAACCCTGCCGAAGCTGATGCGGGTACTGTTCGTGCTGATTTCGCCGAGAGTATTGAAGAAAACATTGGTCACGGTTCCGATGCCACTGAAACGGCTGCTCAGGAAATTGAGTATTTTTTCGGTTCTGATGGCGTGTGCGCACGTACCCGTTAAGTAAGTAACCTGGCAGCCATTTGCGGCCGGGATTTTTTAGGTTAATGCTCTGATGTCAGTCGCTCCGGTCAATTTGTTGGGTCTGCCGCGACGCGAGTTGGAAGGCTTCTTTGCGCAGCTCGGCGAGAAGCCTTATCGGGCAAAGCAGCTCATGCGTTGGCTGTATCGCGATAACGTGCTGGATCAGGAAGAGATGACTGACCTGAGTCAGGGGCTGCGGCAGAAGTTGGCGGAGCAGGCAGTATTTACTTTGCCCAGTGTTTCGCGTGTGCAGCAGGCCAAAGATGGCACTATTAAGTGGCTGATCAGTGTGGGTGGCGGGCAGGATATCGAGACGGTATTCATTCCCGAAGCCAGTCGCGGCACATTGTGCGTCTCATCGCAGGTGGGTTGTGCGATGGATTGCCCTTTTTGCGCCACCGGTCGGCAGGGCTTTAACCGCAATCTTTCAGCTGCTGAGATTATAGGTCAGGTGTTGGTGGCGCAGCGCCGACTTGCCGAGCAGGGCGATAGCAGTCGCATTACCAACGTTGTATTTATGGGTATGGGAGAGCCATTGGCAAACTTCCGTGAGCTTGTACCCGCATGCAACTTGCTTACCGATGATCTGGGTTTTGCCTTGTCCCGGCGCCGCGTTACCGTGAGCACTTCGGGATTGGTGCCGCAGATCTACAAATTGGCAGAAGCCACGAATGTGGCGCTCGCTATCTCCTTGCATGCGGCCAATGATGTGCTGCGTAATGAGTTAGTGCCCATTAACCGAAGGCATCCAATTGAGGAATTGCTGCAGGCCTGTTGGGATTACGCGGAAGCAACTAATGCACGGGCCATTACCTTTGAATACATTATGCTCAAGGATGTAAATGATTCGGTGGCCGATGCGAGAGATCTGGCGAGGTTGCTGAAAGGGCGTCCTGCTAAGGTGAATCTTATTCCTTACAATCCGGTTGAAGGTATTGCTTACGGAAGATCTACCCAGACCAAGATCGATAAATTCCGTCAGGTATTGCTCGATAACAAAATTATGACGGTTACGCGGCGTCCGCGTGGCGATGATATAGATGCGGCTTGCGGTCAGTTGGCAGGTCGTTTGGATAATAAAGTACGGGTACCTCTGGGCGTAAGGCTAACGGAGAAAAGCTCGGTGCATTCGGTGAAACAGGCATGATGCGAAATTTGCTGGTAGTAATGGTTGCTGTGCTCCTGAGCGCTTGTGTGACATCGGAAGTGGGTGAGAATCCGAGTCCTGTAGCGAATCTAACTGAGGCTGCACAACTCAACCTGGACCTAGGGGTAAGCTACTTCCGTCAGGGCAACATGAAGGCTTCGCGCGAGAAACTGGAAAAAGCTATTGCTCAGAACCCGAAACTTTCGGGTGCGTATCGCATTCTTGGTCTGGTGTATCAGGAGTTAGGCGATCCTGCTGAGGCCGAAAAGCAGTACGTTAAATCGGTACGTCTGTCTGGCAGCAATGTTGACTCGCTGAACGATTACGCCGGCTTTCTGTGCTTTGATAAGCGCGAAGTCGATAAAGCGCTGATTTATTTTGATCGTGCCCTGGCCGTCCCTCTCAATGACAACCGTTCAATGTTGTATTCGAACGCCGCGCGCTGCGTTGAGCAATCTGACCCTGAGCGTGCCGAGAATTATCTGCGTGCAGCCCTTGCCGCAGACCGGAACAACCCGCAGTTGATGGCACAGATCGCTGCTTTGGCTTACAAACAGCAGCAGTACCTGCAGGCCCGTGTGTTTCTGGAGCGGGCGTTGGAAGTGGGTGAACCGGATGCGAGCATCTTGTATCTGCTCTCAAAAACCGATTCGCAGTTGGGCAATATTCAAAATGCTGGCAAGTACCGTAAGCAGTTGTTGAAAGAGTATCCGCGGTCTGAAGAGGCTGCAGAGATACAGGCTGGTTCAGGTCGCTAGTCATGTCTGTCGATACCGATTTGCCGGAGTCAGTCGACGAGTCTCAGAAAGAGCGCGCGGATCGCTTCGCTGCGGCTATTGTTGCTGCACGCGAGGCAGCAAATATCTCGCATCAGCAGGCTGCCAAAGAGCTGCGACTTGAGCTTAGTGTTGTGCAGGCCCTGGAACATGCCGATTTCTCGCCCTTAGGTGCGCCCGTATTTATTAAGGGGCATCTGCGGGCGTATGAAAAATTGCTTGGCTTGCAGTCCGGCTCGTTGGTTGAACTGTATGAACTCTGTC
>CAJXQV010000256.1 GCA_913058165.1 uncultured Chromatiales bacterium
ATACGAGATTGCCTCTTGTCTCGTGGGCTCGGAGATGTGTATAAGAGACAGCGAACAACAGCGGTGCGGAGTCAAGATCCAGCTCGGCCACCATTCTGGGGTGCAACTCACCAATCCAGCCAATAGGCACACCATTACGCTCAATACGGCCGCTGCGCCCGGGCCGTAAAACAGGGCTCTCCGCGGCGACAAAATGAAACTCATGCCCCTTGCCGGTAAGGATCATTAACGAGTAGACATCCGACTTTATGTCAAATATATCGAGACCGGCTGAATTCCCCTCCCAGTGCTCCTGCATGTAGGTTCCGGAGACCACACCCGCAAAAACATCCTGCTCCTGCAGTGCGTCGCCCTGTCCGCTGAACTTCACGCCATGCTCAAATAAACGCACTCGGTTTTCCTGACGATTTAAATTGAGCTTTAAGGCCTGAATCAATCCCGGCCACAAACTGCGGCGCATGACTGACTGATTGGAGGAAATGGGGTTCTGCAATTCAATATGCTTGTCATCGCCCGCAAACAGCGCATCCATTTCGGGATCAATAAAGCTGTAGGTTATGGCTTCCTGATAGCCCTGATCAACCAAGCCTGCGCGCAAGCGATCTACCGACACACGGGTCTCAGTGCTGGTTGCCAATTGCAGCGGCATACTGCCAGCGATATCCGGGATCTGATCGTAGCCATACAGGCGCACTACTTCTTCGATGAGATCTTCTTCAATACGGATATCAAAGCGGGCACCCGGTGGCGTAATTTGCCAACCATCTTTTATCGTTGCAATCTGCATGCCAAGTGCGGCAAACATCCGCAGCACATCGGCATCTGGCACGCTAATACCCAGCAATGAATCAAGCTTGGCACGGCGTAATAAAACGGCAGGCCGTTTCGGCAGCTCAGCTTCAAGGCGTTCGAGCACAACAGGCCCCGGCGTGCCGCCGGCGATATCAACCAGCAACGCTGTTGCCCGCTCAAGTGCAGCTTCTGTGTTCGAGAAATCGACACCACGCTCGAAGCGCAGTGACGAGTCGGTGTGCAAACCGTAGCCGCGAGCCTTGCCGGCTAGCGCATCAGGCGCAAAGAACGCCGCTTCAAATAACACATCAACTGTGCTGCTATCCACTGCAGTCCGCTCACCGCCAATAACACCGGCGAAAGCCACTGCACCTGCGGTATCAGAAATAACCAAATCGGTATCGGTGAGGGTGAGTTCGTCACCGCCTAAAACCTGCAACTTCTCGCCCGCCGTCGCAAAGCGAACAGCCAGATCACCCTGAAGTTTATTAAGGTCGTAGCCGTGCATCGGCTGGCCCAATTCCAACATCACGTAGTTGGTCACATCCACAACGGGATGAACCGGGCGCATACCCGCACGGCGTAAACGCTCGCGCAGCCAAACCGGTGTTCGGGCTGACGAATTAATACCCTTAACAACACGCGCTGCAAACAATGGCGCGGCGCCACCGGCTTGCAATGAAATGTTAACGGCTGCATCACTGTCAGCTGCAACGGCAGCAATCACCGGTGCAGTGAACTCCAACGAGTTAGCCGCAGCCACCTCGCGTGCCACACCACGAATACTGAAACAATCTGCACGGTTGGGGGTGAGGTCCACATCGATAACGTGATCGGTAAAACATATAATGTCGGCAATGGGTGTTCCCGGCTGAGCATTATCATCAAGCGGATACAAGCCCTCGCTCTGAGTTTCAAGACCCAGTTCGGACGCAGAACACAACATGCCGAATGAAGGCTCGCCGCGCAGCTTGCTTTGTTTTATTTTAAAATTACCCGGCAAAACAGCGCCAATAGTCGCCACCGGATACAAGCCCCCGACAACAACATTGCTCGCACCGCACACAATACTAATGGGCTCATCCGAACCGATGTCGACAGAACAAATACGCAGCTTGTCGGCATTTGGATGCGGGTTCAACTCAAGAACCTTACCGACAACAACCTTTTCGGGTGCAGGCGGAATAGCGTCGATAGCATCGACCTCCAAACCGGCCATGGTCAGTTGATGACCCAGGGCCTCCGAACTTAGATCCGGATTTACCCATTCACGCAACCACTGTTCACTTATCTTCATTGATACAGGCCCTACTTAAACTGACGCAGAAACTGCAGGTCATTATCAAAGAACAAACGAAGATCATCCACGCCATAGCGGAACATCGCCAGGCGCTCGATACCCATGCCAAATGCATAGCCCTGATAAACATCAGGGTCGATGCCAACGTTACGCAATACATTCGGATGCACCATGCCGCAACCGAGAATTTCCAGCCACTTGCCATTTTCGAGCAACACGTCTGCTTCAGCAGAAGGCTCGGTAAACGGAAAATAGCTGGGGCGGAAACGCAGCTGCGTCGGCGCTTCAAAAAATGCCTCAACAAACTGATTCAGAACGGCCTTCAGGTTCGCAAAGCTAACGCCCTTATCGATAACCAGGCCTTCGACCTGATGAAACATCGGTGTATGGGTCATGTCTGAATCGCAACGGTACACACGACCGGGAGCGATCATGCGAATAGGTGCGCCCTGCTCCAGCATAGTGCGAATCTGCACCGGTGAAGTGTGAGTGCGAAGAACTTTGCCATCAGGAAAATAGAATGTGTCGTGCATGGCACGCGCCGGATGATTCTCGGGAATATTCAGTGCCGTAAAATTATGAAAGTCATCTTCAATTTGCGGCCCCTCAAACACAGAAAAGCCGGCTCCGCGAAAAATTTCTTCGATACGCTGACGGGTACGGGTAACCGGATGCAAATTGCCCGGAGTGTGACCGCGCCCGGCAAGGCTGAGATCAACTGCATCCGCTTTTAGTTGCTCCTGCAACGCGACTTCTTCCAATGCGC
>CAJXQV010000257.1 GCA_913058165.1 uncultured Chromatiales bacterium
GAGATTGCCTCTTGTCTCGTGGGCTCGGAGATGTGTATAAGAGACAGCCATTGATAAGACCGGCCACCTGAACGCTGGCCTGATCAATCAATTTGCGTGCCGCAGCACCGTGACCGTGAATATCGGCAGCGGCGTTGCCGTAACCTTCGGCGCACAAACAATCATGCATTGCCTCGGTTACCTGAGGGTCGACAGGAGTTGATGCTGCATTATCGAGATAAATGTCTTTCACTCGCCCACCCCGCTGCGCGATTAATCACGCGGTTCAACGCGTTTAGCGGGATCCACCGACGATAGAATCCCACGCATAATATTGAGCTCATTCTCATCCAGATGAACCCTATTAAACAAACGCCGAACACGGCGCATCAGATTGCGGGGATTATCTGGGTTTAGAAATCCGCTATTCACAATTACCTGCTCAAAATGACTGTAGAACAATTCAATATCTTCCGAACTCGCATTGGGTGACTCTGGCTCCGGGCGAGGATCAGGAATGTCTTCGGCAACCCTGCACTCATAGGCCAGCACCTGCACCGCAGAGGCAAGATTCAATGAGCTGTATTCCGCGTCGGTGGGTATGTAGACCAAACCATTACACAAGTTGAGCTCATCGTTAGTCAAACCGGCCTGCTCATTGCCAAACACTATAGCCACTGGCTTGGTGGCAGCCGCATGAATGGCCTCTGCCGCGCATTGACGGGGGTTGTATTCAGGCCAATTGAGTCTGCGACGGCGCGCACTCGCGCCAAATACCAGGCCGCAATCCGCAACCGCCTCGGCCAGTGTCTCGGTGACTCTGGCGTTCAGCAGCACGTCACGCGCATTCGACGAACGCGCTCTCGATTCGGCCTGTGGGTGTTGCTGCTCCGGCTTTACCAACACCAGTTCGTGGTAGCCCATAACTTTAATTGCACGGGCAGCCGCGCCGATATTGCCCGGATGAGATGGCTGAAATAGAACAAAGCGGATGGGTGCTGCGGATGGTTGAGTCATAGTTAACCTGTAAATTCTTCACTGCATAGGGCTGGGCTTTGCTATTCTACCCGCCCACGCACTCTGAATGCGGTCTGTTCGAACAAAAAAACTATGCAAGCATTACTCAACACGGCCGTCGAAGCGGCTCGCAAAGCCGGCGACATCATCTCGCGCCAGTCCCGTCAACTCGACCGACTGAAAGTACAGATGAAAGGGCAAAACGAATTTGTCACGCAGGTGGACCAAGCTGCCGAAAATGCAATTATTGAGCTGATTCATCAGCGCTACCCCGACCACGCCATACTCGGCGAAGAATCCGGACAGATTGGCGATGCCAATGCCGAATACATATGGATTCTCGATCCCCTGGATGGCACCACCAACTTTATTCACGGCCTCCCTTACTACTGCGTATCGATAGCCCTTAAGATCAAAGGTCGCCTCTCTGTAGCCGTGGTCTACAATCCAGAGAGCCAGGAGCTGTTTACCGCGACACGCGGCAGTGGCGCTACGCTCGACGGTCGCCGGATTCGCGTAAGTGCTCGAAACGAAATTGCTGGGGGCTTAGTCGTCACAGAATTCCCATTCCGCAGCAACGATCTATCACTCGACGCGCATTTGAGTATTTATAAAAACGTCATGCTCGAAGCCGGATCCATTCGCCGCCCAGGTTCAGCAGCGCTCGATTTGTGTTATCTGGCTGCAGGTAGAATTGATGTAGGCTGGATGTTCGGCATGAAGCTGTGGGATATCGCTGCAGGCGTTCTAATTCTGCGTGAAGCGGGCGGCCTGATCAGCGCAATTGATGACAAAGAAGACTTCATGGAAACCGGCAACATCGTGGCAGGAACACCCAGAATGCACGCTGAGTTGTTACAGCTGATTAATAACAGCCGCTAGCCGCAGCCGCGCTAAACCTGAGTCAATCGAACCCAGGTTGTTGGCATCATTAAACCGAATCTAATGCTACGGAAGCTCGTCAAGCTCCGGATCTTTCTCCGGCAGCAGTAAATCCTGAGGGCTCACGTTCAACGTCAGCGCGCATGCGCTTGCAGTGAACACCGAAGAGTAAGTCCCCACGATAACGCCCACGATTAGCGCAATCGCAAAGCCATTGACGGCCTCACCGCCAAGAAAGAGCAGCGCCATCAGCACCAATAAAGTGGTCAAACTTGTGATGACCGTGCGGCTCAACATCTGATTAACAGAGCCGTTCATAAGTTCTTCGGCATTGCCCTGATGAATTTCACGGAAGTTTTCACGAATACGGTCAAACACCACAATCGTATCGTTAAGCGAGTAACCGATAACGGCCAGAAACGCTGCCAGCACGGACAGATCGAACGATATCTGTAATACCGAAAACACACCGAGTGTAATAACAACATCGTGCACCAATGCGGCCACGGAACCGACAGCAAACTTCCACTGAAAGCGAAACATGATGTAGGCAAGAATCAGCAGCAGCGCGAAGATCATTGCCAAACCGCCCTGCTCGGTAAGCTCTTCACCCACTTGCGGCCCGACAAATTCAATCCGGCGTAACGCAACACCGGGCTCTGAGCTTTGCAGCATACTTAGAATCTGCTCACCCAACTGACCGTTATTGACACCCTCTAACGGCAACACACGAATCAAAACATCGCGCACGTTGCCAAAATTCTGGACTTGCGCCGCTGCAAAACCATTGCTCGCCAAATCAGCACGGATGGAACCCAGATCTGCTGCCTGGGGATACTCAGCTTCAAGCAATACACCGCCGGTAAAGTCGATACCGAAATTCAGCCCTCGGGTGCCTAACGACACCAACGATACTAGAATAAGCACTATCGACAAGGTGGTTGTTATCCGCGGATAACAACCACCTTGTCGATAGTG
>CAJXQV010000258.1 GCA_913058165.1 uncultured Chromatiales bacterium
ATCCTGAGCCGTGGTACGTGCCCGAGGAGATTGAACAGCCATTTTTCTCCTGGCCTCAGTTGGATAAATACTGGAACCCGGGGCGCAAAGTCTTAAAAGGCTTTCGCTGGGATTACGACAATCTCCGTGTAAAAGTTCTAGCCGATGACCTGGTCATTGCACTGTTTGATCACTACTATGAAATTCAACTCGTCTTTGGTCCCCCGGAGCCCACCGCGGGCTTTGACCGAGTTTTGACTTTATTCCGTAAAACGCCCGATGGCTGGAAGCATATTCTTTATGCTCAGTGTCCGCTAGGGCCAGAGAGCTATGTCCGCGCATTACGAAAAACTATTGTGCGGGATGACTTCGCTGAGTTTCGCGATGGTCTGGGTACTGATGCAAATACAGGCGAAGAAAAATGATCGGGGCACGTGGCTTAATTTATTCGGCTTACTTTTTTGTCATAACCAGTATTGTGCTCACGCGTGTAGTGAAGGCCTTTACCGCGGCAGAATTTTTCGCTGTGTCGGCATTTGTCTGCGGCATATTATTGTTGCGCTTTGCCGGTCGATGGGGAAGTTTATCTCACTCGCGGCGGGCGATCGTTGTCGGTTCGTTGGTGGGGCTATCCGGTCTATTGATTAAAGGTGTATTGGTTCTGCTCGGTATTGGCGTTGGTGATCATGCCGCGCATGATGGTACTCACCCTTTGTTGGTGCATATTCACCATCTGTTCTTTAACCTTGGGTTTCTCCTGTTTGTTTATGCTGCCTTGGCGGCCGCAGTGAGCTGGTGGCGCACTAAGCAGTAGTTTTGGTTGAGGCTGCCGCTCCATGTTGCGCCCGCAGGGGCTTTCCCTGAGAATGAACCTAACTTGTATAGAGAGCTATCTTGCGGATGAATGATGGATTTAGACAGGCGGCAGGCTTTGTCGTCTTTGGGCTGGCAATTGTATTTCTGGCTTTTGTTGCGGGCATGCTGGCCGGTGTATTTAAAGTTCCCCCGTACCCTTCTGTTGAGGGTTCGATCATTGAAGTTGCCCGTGCGCTTAAATCTGATACGGATAAAGGTCGGCTGCACTTCATGTACCGTAAGCGTAATGCGGATTCCGGCGTTACAGTTTATGACCCTGATGGCGTTCAGCCGGGTGTGACGCTGGTTACCGGTATGTGGCTGGATGAAGACGAGTGGCGACCGGCAGCGCGCCTAGTCGATTTTGATGGCAGTGTTTTAAACGAATGGAAAGTTCGGCCGGAGCAAATCTGGCCCGAATCGCCACATGATGATTTCGCAAAGGGCACTCACAATAAACCAACCGGCTATTTGCATGGCAGTGTGCTGTTGCCTGACGGCGATATTATTTTCAATATCGAATATTTAGGCATGGTTCGCATGAACCCTTGCGGGGAGGTTGTTTGGAAACTGCCATACCGCACTCATCACTCCATCGCACTTGATGATGCTGGCAATATATGGGCCTCCGGCACGGTATGGCGTGAAGCGCCGGTGGATGAGTATGTGGGATTGCGTGCACCCTTCGTTGATGAGACGTTGGTGCAGGTATCTCCGGACGGCGAGTTGTTGCAGGAAATCTTCGTGCTGAAGTCGCTGTATGACAGTGGTTTTCAGGGGACTGTCCGACTTAGTCATAAGACGCTTGATTTAACTCACTTGAATGATGTTGAGGTATTGACGGAGGCCATGGCATCCGCCTTTCCCATGTTCAATGCTGGCGACTTGCTGGTGTCTTTGAGAAACCTGAACCTGGTCGTTGTCATTGATAGCAATACCGGGGCAGTTAAGTGGCATTTTAGTCACCCGCTTATTCATCAGCATGACCCGGATTTTGAGCCGGATGGAACCATCACTATTTTCGATAACAATGACGATACAACTCGCAATGGTGACTACTGGGGTCGCAGTCGCATTATTAAAGTTAACCCTGAAACGTATCGTTGGAGCGTTGCTTATCCCACGTCAGATGATCAGCCTTTCTATTCTCAGGAAGGCGGCAAGCATCAGTTGTTACCGAATGGTAATCGTCTGATTACTGAGGCAAATGCAGGGCGTGCCTTTGAAGTTAAGCCGGATGGCACGCTGGTCTGGAACTGGGTGATAGCCAGTGATGACCCGGAGTTTTTGCCTGAGGTGCTAGAAGCAACACGTTACCCTGAGAGCTATCGTTTAACTGCAGTTTGTGTGCCTTAGGCCTGCGCTATTTAGTGGTGCTATTGTGGTTTTGGGTATTAGATTGCAGGCTATTGTGATTGCGGCATTCACCTTTCGGGATGACATGAATTTGCCATGTGAAGTTCAAGGTCGTTGCTGTAGATAACCGAGAATAATAGAGTCGAATAGGGGCTGTCTCTTATACACATCTGACGCTGCCGACGATCTACTCTGGACAAACTAAATGTTCAAAAATTCAGCTTTTTTCGGCATTGCTGCTGAATCTGTTTTTGCTGACAGCGTGTAACATAGGGTCAGATTCGGATGATGCTATTGCTCCCGATTCTGAGCCATTGAGCTCTGGTTTTCAGAGCCTGAATTCGGGTGACTCGCAGCGTAACTTTTATCTGCTTTTGCCCGATGGCTATGCCGCAGCATTACAGCAGGCCGGCGCTGCGGACAATAATCCGGTGCCCACTAATATAGGTGATCGGGCCGGTTGGCAGTCAGCAACCCCCGCCCCTTTGCCACTGTTAATCGCGTTTCATGGCACGGGTGGCAGCTACCAGAGTTGGGTGGGTGATAATGCCAATGATCTTGCTGAGGTTGTGGGTGATAAAGCCATCATGGTTTTTCCCGATGCGTTGCCTGATGGCGCCGGTGTCAGGCAGTGGAGCTTCCTTACCGACGATG
>CAJXQV010000259.1 GCA_913058165.1 uncultured Chromatiales bacterium
GAGTAGATCGTCGGCAGCGTCAGATGTGTATAAGAGACAGTAAGTACGCTGAGGGTTATCCGGGGAAGCGTTACTACGGCGGTTGTGAGCACGTTGACGTTGCAGAGCAGCTGGCTATTGATCGTGCCAAAGCCTTATTTGGCGCCGATTATGCGAATGTTCAGCCGCACTCCGGTTCACAGGCCAATGCCGCGGTTTACATGGCGTTGATGCAGCCAGGCGAGACCGTACTGGGTATGGGGCTCGATGCTGGCGGTCACCTGACCCACGGTGCGAAAGTCAACTTCTCCGGTCAGATCTACAACTCGGTGTTTTACGGACTGGATCTGGCGACGGGCGAGATTGATTACAACCAGGTTGAAGAGCTGGCCAATGAACACCGCCCTAAGTTAATTATTGCGGGCTTCTCGGCCTATTCCCGTGAAATCGATTGGCAGAGGTTCCGTGATATAGCCGATAGTGTTGGCGCCTACCTGATGGCCGACATGGCGCACGTTGCCGGTTTGGTGGCCGCTGGCGAATACCCCAGTCCGGTGCAGATTGCTGACGTCACCACCACCACCACGCATAAAACGCTGCGCGGTCCGCGCGGTGGCTTGATTCTGGCAAAGGCTAACCCAGAGATAGAGAAGAAGCTGAACTCGAAGATCTTCCCGGGCAGTCAGGGTGGCCCGCTGATGCACGTGATTGCCGCTAAGGCCGTGTCGTTCAAAGAAGCGATGGAGCCTGAATTCAAGGTCTATGCCAAACAGGTGAAAATTAACGCCCGTGTCATGGCAGAAACTTTAGCCGGCCGCGGGTTCAATATTGTTTCCGGCACCACCGATTGCCACATGTTTTTGATGGACCTTATTGCTAAAGACATCAGCGGTAAGGATGCCGATGCCGCATTGGGTCGCGCGCACATCACCGTGAACAAGAACTCTGTGCCCAATGATCCGCGCTCACCGTTTGTGACCAGTGGTTTGCGTATAGGCACTCCGGCGATGACCACCCGTGGTTTTAAAGAAGAGGAGTTCCGTGATCTGTCTAACTGGATTGCCGATATACTCGATAATTTAGGTGATGCTGCGGTTGAAGAGCGAGTGCGTGAGCAGGTAAAAGCCTTGTGCGCACGTTTCCCCGTGTATCGTTAAGCGCTCGTTATAGATTAGGCCTGAGAGATGTATTGCCCCTTTTGCGGACATGAAGAAACCAAGGTTATCGACTCGCGTTTAGCGGGCGAGGGCCGGCAGATTCGTAGAAGGCGTGAGTGTGTCGATTGTCACGAGCGTTTCAGTACCTATGAAACACCCGAGCTGGTGGTGCCACGAATCGTGAAGCGTGATGATTCACGCGAACCGTTCGATGAACAGAAGCTGCGTAATGGCATTGTTAGGGCAGTCGAAAAACGACCGGTCAGCGCCGAAACCGTTGAGGCAATGGTGGCGCGAATCATTCATAAGTTACAGACCGTGGGTGAGCGTGAAATTCCCGCGCGTGAACTGGGCGATTTGGTCATGGAAGAACTGCGCTCAGTGGACGAAGTGGCTTATGTGCGTTTTGCCTCTGTGTATCGAAGCTTCCAGGATGTTACCCAGTTTGAAGATGAGATCCGGAAGTTGCAACAAATGCCAAGTCCGGCAGTACGACGAGATCAACTGTCCTTATTGCCGCGTGACCGCGGCGATGGCAAAGGCAAGAAAAAGTAATGTCAGCAGCACCGCATACTATTAGCGATCGTGAGCACATGGCGCGGGCTTTGCAGCTTGCAGAGCGAGGCTTGTACACCGCTGATCCGAATCCTTGCGTGGGGTGTATCATTGTTAATGACGGCAAGGTTGTAGGTGAGGGTTGGCATCAGCTTGCAGGCGAAGCGCATGCTGAAGTGAATGCGCTTGCTGCTGCCGGCAAGGCAGCTCAGGGTGCAACCGCGTATGTCACGTTGGAGCCTTGTTGTCATGCGGGCCGAACCGGTGCTTGCACCGAGGCACTGCATACCGCAGGTATTTCGCGGGTGGTGTTTGCGGTTGACGACCCTAATCCTCAGGTTTCCGGTAAAGGTGCCGAGTGGTTGCGCCAGCACGGAATTGAAGTGAGCGGTGATTTGCTGGCTGATCAGGCGGTTGCTTTAAATGCCGGCTTCTGGTCGCGTATGCAACGCAAGCGTCCGCGTGTTGTCAGTAAGTTGGCGGCAAGTCTGGATGGCCGCACGGCTTTGGCTAATGGCGATAGTCAGTGGCTCACCGGCGAGGCAGCAAGGCTCGATGTGCAAAGGCTGCGTGCCCGGAGTTCAGCTGTACTTACCGGTGTTGCTACGGTATTAGCCGATAATCCATCGTTGAACGTGCGTGCTGCAGAGTATGCAGATTGTAAACAGCCTTTGCGGGTGATTCTGGACTCGAAGTTGCGCACGCCGCCGCATGCAAAGACTTTGTCGTTGCCAGGTAAGGTGCTGATATTGACCGTTAGCGATGCCCCAGACAAAGTTGCAGCCTTAACTGCTGCGGGCGCTGAAGTGGTGGTGATTGCGGCCGAACAAGGTCGGGTTAGCCTTTCGGAAGCATTGGTCTTGCTGGCGGAGCGTGAGCTTAACAATGTGCTGGTGGAAGCTGGTGCGGTATTGAACGGCAGCTTTTTGCAGCAGGGGCTGCTTGATGAAGTGGTGGTTTATCAGGCTGCGCATGTGTTGGGTGGTGATGCCCGGGGTATGTTTGCGCTAGCTGAGCTCGAGGATATGTCGCAGCGGCCGTTGTTAGAACTGAATGAGGTTCGTCGCGTTGGCGCAGATTTGCGCTTGAGTTATCGAGTGTCGCCAGCCTGTCTCTTATACACATCTGACGCTGCCGACGATCCTACTCTGTG
>CAJXQV010000260.1 GCA_913058165.1 uncultured Chromatiales bacterium
GCAGCGTCAGATGTGTATAAGAGACAGAGCTGTAACTGCTGCAGGTTATGATTCTGCACGCTCAGTAACGTTTTTTCAGTCCCGTGAAGACGTGCTGGAGTGGGAGAGAGTTCGCCGCAAGGGCAATCAGGATAAGATCACTCTTGATCATTTAATGGCCAGTGTCGCTGTGCCGATGGTGTTTCCCCCTGTCCAGCTCGGTAAAGAGTTTTTTGGCGACGGCGCTATGCGTCAGGCGACACCCTTGTCACCTGCTGTGCGTTTGGGGGCCGATAGGATTCTGGTCATTGGTGTTCGCAATGAGGAGGAAGGCCCACTAAAGGGCAGTGATCCGCAATCTCCGAATTTTGGCCGCATTGCAGGTTACATGCTTGATGCATTGTTTATGGACGGCCTTTCTGCTGACCTCGAGCGCCTCACCCGGCTGAACACCATTATTGCCAATGTGCCCGAGAAAGTCGTCGAGAACGAAGGCGAGCGGTTACGATTTATCGAAGCCTTCGTCATATTGCCGAGTGAGGATGTTCGGGATATCGCCGGACAACATATGCATGAACTGCCATGGCCAGTTCGGATGTTGTTGCGTGGGGTCGGCGCAATGAATCCTGGCGGTCGTCAGCTGTTGAGCTACCTATTGTTTGAGTCGGGTTATACCCGGCATCTTATTGATCTTGGTTACCGCGATGCGATGGCGAATAAAGAAGATCTATTAGCCTTCATGCAGGGTGAAGATATGAGTTCCGAGGGCGGCATCAGCGGCTGGGCTAGCCTGAATGACGAGTCTATCGACGACTCCTATACTGAGCCCGGTATCGCCGTGGGTGCCGGTTCAGGTGAGGAAGAGCGCCCCTAATCCCAGGAATGCCACAAAGCCGATTACGTCGGTAAACGTAGTAAGTACTACGCCGCCGGCCAGCGCCGGATCAATATTAAGCCGACGCAGTATTAGTGGAATACTGAACCCTGCCAATGCTGCTGCCAGCAGATTGATGGCCAGTGCCGCAGCGATAATGAGACCGACTTTCCAGCTCGCAAAAAACAGCATAGTGACCACTGCAACCACCGCAGCCCAGATTATTCCGTTCAGTACCGCTACGGACAGTTCTTTTCTTAGTAGCCAGCGCTGATTGGAATCCTGCACGCGGCCTAATGCCATGCCGCGTATCATCAGTGTTAGCGTCTGGCTTCCTGCGATACCACCCATGCTGGCAACTACCGGCATCAACACGGCAAGTATCACCACTTTCTCGATAGTTGGTTGAAATACGCTGACTACGGCTGCGGCTAGAAATCCGGTGGCGAGATTAGCTCCCAGCCAAACCGCGCGGCGACGACTGCTGCTCACAACAGGAGCAAACATGTCATCGTCTTCATCGAGGCCGGCCCTGCTCAGAATGTCATGGTCTGCGAGTTCCTGAATAACATCGACAACATCATCGATAGTAATCTGCCCGAGCAGCAGGCCAGCATCATCAACCACAGCAGCGGTAACCATATCCAAACCTGTAAATACTTTAGCTACCTCGGCTTCCGATGCGCTAACGTCAATGGCTTCGGCTTCCTTGTCAAGAATCTCCTTTACCTGATTTTGCGGGTTACTGGTGACGAGTTTTGATAACAATACGGTACCTTGATACCGATTCTTGGTATCAACGACAAAGATACTATTGGTGTTATCGGGGAGTTCGCCGAGCGTGCGCAGGTAACGCAAGGCCAGATCGACCGTTACTTCCGGTTGCACAGAGACAGCGTCCGGATTCATCAAGCCGCCGGCCGTGTCCTCGGGCCATGCCATAACTGATTCAAGGCGTTGTCGGTCGCGTATGCTTAGAGCGTTGATAACCTCATCAGTTATATCCTGCGGCAGGTCTGCGACTAGATCCGCAAGGTCATCGAGTTCCATGCCTTCGGTAGCAGCAAGAACTTCTTCCGCGGTAATGCTTTCCAGAAGTCCGGTACGCACCTCGTCGTTCAATTCAAGCAGGACGTCGCCTTCATCGTCTGCGTTGGTGAAATTCCAGACGATCTGCCGCTTCTCCGGCGGCAAAGATTCGATGAGCAGGGCAACTTCCGATGGATGAAGTTCTGCAACAATCGCTGCGAGCTGCTCAGGAGCGCCGGCCTCAATAAGGACGCTCAGCTGATCAAAGTCCGACTTGTTATCCTGTTTCATAGGTGTAATCCGCAAAAGCGATACCCGATACGGCGGCCTTTTTCTCGCTACGGCAGCATCTGCAGAGCGTCGGGATAGTGTTAAGAGTGTAGCGAGGAACGCGGAAAATCACGAACCTTGAATTCGGGTTGCTCAGATGTCAGTGCCGGATGGTATTTTAAGCAACTCATTATGGCGACTAATAATATGTCTGTAATCTTTGCTTAGCGCCCTGGTAATTTCTTCTACAATGTATACCGACCGGTGTTGCCCGCCGGTGCAGCCGATGGCCACCGTCATATAGTTTCGCCGTGCTTCGGCAAACTCGGGGATTCGGTGGCGCAGAAAATCGAGAATATCCTGCATCATAGTGCGGACTAACTCATTGGGCTCCAAGAAGTCGAAAACCTCCTGATCTTTGCCATTCAGATGTCGCAGCGCAGGTTCCCAGTAGGGGTTGGGCAGACAGCGAACATCAAACACAAAGTCTGCATCGAACGGCACTCCATGCTTGTAACCAAATGATTCTATTAGTAATGAGATTTCATCCTCTTCACGCCCACCAATGCGCTGGCTAATGAGGTCTCGAAGTTCATACACGCTGGTATTGGTGGTATCGATAACCAGATCGCAAGAGTTTGATACCTGTCTCTTATACACATCTGACGCTGCCGACGATCTACTCTGTGTA
>CAJXQV010000261.1 GCA_913058165.1 uncultured Chromatiales bacterium
TAAGCACCTTACGAATTTTGTCTTCGGGCATTTCCATGCGCTCGGCCAGTTCTTCAGGAGTAGGTTCGCGACCCATTTCCTGCAGCATCTGACGGGAGATACGGTTCAGTTTGTTGATGGTTTCGATCATGTGCACCGGAATACGGATAGTGCGTGCTTGATCGGCAATTGATCGAGTAATAGCCTGACGGATCCACCAGGTTGCGTAGGTAGAGAACTTGTAGCCGCGACGGTACTCGAACTTATCGACAGCTTTCATCAGACCAATATTGCCTTCCTGAATGAGATCCAGGAACTGAAGGCCGCGATTGGTGTACTTTTTAGCAATAGAAATGACGAGTCGGAGGTTGGCTTCGACCATCTCTTTCTTTGCCCGGCGAGCCTGCGCTTCGCCCAGCGTCATTTCGCGATTAATTTCTTTGATTTCAGCGATGCTCAACAGGCTCCGTGCTTCAATCATCACCAGCTTGCGTTGGGTACGCAGAATTTCATCTTTCATTTTTGCGAGTGTCGATGAATATTTTCGTTTCGCGCGAATGTGCTTTTCGATCCAATCGAGATTGGTTTCATTCTTCGGAAAGCTGCTGATGAATTCTTTGCGCTGCATGCCCGCTTCTTTCACGCAGATAGCCATTATGTGGCGTTCATACTTACGGATGTTGTCGATAGTCTCGCGCAGTCCGTATACCAGAAGGTCAAACAATTTCGGCGCCAGCTTGACTTCGGATAATGCTTCGACGAGTAAGTCGCGCTGTTTGTTGAGTTCAGCCTGACTTTTCTTATTGGGTTTCGCATCACGTTCTGCAAGAGCAATAAGAATTTTTTTCTGGCGGGAAAACACAGAGCGGAATTTCTTGGCGACTTCTTTGGGGTCAGGGCCGGTATCAACCTCTTTCTCTTCTTCTTCGTCGTTGTCACCCTTCGGTGTTGCCGGGACAACCACATCGGGAGCATTCGGGTCGATAAATGCAACCATCAAGTCAGGTTGCTTTGTCTGGCCAGCTTTTACTGACTCCCAAACGCGCTCAAGGGTATCGACTGTCGGCGGGTAGGAGATGAGCGCAGCTTTAACCTGATTCAGGCCTTTTTCGATGCGCTTGGCAATTTCGATTTCGCCTTCGCGGGTTAGCAGCTCGACCGTGCCCATTTCCCGCATGTACATTCGGACCGGGTCGGTGGTGCGACCAAATTCACTATCAACGGTAGCGATTGCAGCTTCCGCTTCTTCCTGAGCTTCTTCATCGTTGGTAACAGCCGTGTCGGACAGCACAATGGATTCGGTGTCCGGAGCCTTCTCGTATACGGTAATACCCATGTCGTTGATCATGTTAACGATGTCTTCGATCTGTTCAGGATCTACGATATCGTTTGGCAAATGATCATTAACCTCAGTGTAGGTGAGGTAGCCTTGCTCTTTGCCGCGG
Organism: uncultured Chromatiales bacterium; assembly: GCA_913058165.1. GTDB lineage: Bacteria > Pseudomonadota > Gammaproteobacteria > Steroidobacterales > JABIQA01. Next base: position 1,425 of record CAJXQV010000261.1, read on the forward strand.
GCAATAAGCTTTTTTAACTGGGAGTTCGTCGAGTTTTTATTTTCTGAAGCTGCTGTTTTTGCTTTGTCGCTCACTCGGGGGTTCCTCGCGCTTGGTGTCTGCGGAATGCTGCGCTGCTGGCGCAAAGGCAGCGATTCTACGTAAATGCTTGCTCTCTAGCTATGTTTTCGGCCAATCAACCGGCCTGGTTTTCACTATAAAGGACAGATGCTTGCTGCGTATAGCTTGCAGAGCCTCCTTGGCGGGTTCTTCTGCGCGGCAACACGACATGTCTTGCGCAAGGGCTAGAAAATTGCGCTATTCACTGCTTGCTGTTCGGCCGCTGCGGGCTTTCCACTGGTGCAGTTCCCGCAGTTCCGCCATTTCATCGGTATCAAGACCGTCCTCAGCCTTCTGCGTTAAGGCTTGCAGCCGCTGCTCGCTAGCGGTGTGGACAATGCGCAGGAGCGTGTCATGAAGCTCTCCGGTAGCGTCCTGCAGTTCCGGAATGGGCAGCCCTTGAAGCTTTTCAAGGGCCTCTCGCTCCGGTCGGTCATGAAATCGTTGAATCAGAGCTCCTGCGGTTATGCCCTTCTGACTTTGCAAACTGCCCAAAAGTTCCAATAACAGCGGAATTCCCGGTTGCTCGACCTGGTCCAGCTGCTCTGGAATATCGAGACTGCGGATTTCCTGAGAGTAATGAAGGATTACGCGTACCGCATGGCGCACCAGCGTGACCTTGCCGGTACCGCCCGGCTTTTTCAGCGGTCGCATGGCTTTTTTTGATGCGACTCTGTCTGCTTCGCTAAGGTGTTGGCTCAGTCGCGATGAATCAAGACCGATCTCCTTGGCGATTTGCTGGCTCAGTAGGTCTAGGTAGACGCCTTCTGGCAGCTCTCGGAGCAGTGGTTTTGCAAGTTCGGCCAGTCTGGCACGACCGTCCATACTGCTCATGTCAGTTTGATTGCGGAGCTCACGCAGTAGATAGTCGGATAGCTGCAGGCTGTCATCCAGGCGTCGTTGCAAACCGACGCTGCCTTCCGTCTGGACGATGGTGTCCGGGTCTTCGCCGTCGGGCAAAAATAGAAAGCGGACTTGCCGGCCTTCTTTCATCTCCGGCAAGCTCACCTGAAGTGCTCGCCATGCGGCTTGTCTTCCGGCGCGGTCGCCATCAAAACAAAATACCACTTCCTGAGTTATGCGGAACAGTCGTTTCAGATGATCGGGGGTTGTTGCTGTGCCCAGAGTGGCAACAGCATTGTGCACGCCGTGTTGCGATAGGCTGATGACATCCATGTAGCCTTCGACCACCAATAGCTGGTCGATATTGCGCAGCATTTGCCGTGCTTCATAAAGTCCATAGAGTTCCCGGCCTTTATGGAACACAGGCTGTCTCTTATACACATCTGACGCTGCCGACGATCTACTCTGTGTAGA
>CAJXQV010000262.1 GCA_913058165.1 uncultured Chromatiales bacterium
CGAGATTGCCTCTTGTCTCGTGGGCTCGGAGATGTGTATAAGAGACAGGGATTGGTGATTACCCCTTAGCGGTATACCATCGGTTTAACATCAGGAGATCACGATGGCAAAAAAGAACCCACATATATCGCCAGGGCGTTTAGTCCGCCTGCAACACAATTCGAAACTGCTACTGGGTAATGCTCTTGGTGACCCGGCAAGCCGGACTATCGATGTGTGGCTGCCACCGCAATACGATGAACCCCACTTCGGGATTAAGCGTTTCCCTGTAATGTATGACCTGGTTGGCTATACCGGCACAGGGCAATCGCATACGCAGTGGAAGGGCTTTGAAGAAAACCTGCCGGAACGGCTTGCTAGGCTGAACCACGAAGAGCGCATGGGGCCATGCATTGTGGTTTTTCCCGACTGCTTTACTGCACTTGGCGGCAATCAGTACATCAACTCCAGCGCCATCGGAAACTACGCTGATTATCTGACCAGCGAACTTATTCCATTTATAGATGAAGAGTTCAGAACTCTTGCGGATCGTGATCATCGTGCCTGTTTTGGTAAGTCCTCGGGTGGCTATGGCGCTCTCATTCATGGCATGAAGTACGCGAAGCACTGGGGTGCCATTGCAGCGCATTCAGGTGATGCTCATTTCGATTTTATCTACCGCAGCGATTGGCCGAACACCCTTACTCAGTTGGCACGATTTGCACCCAAGGAGCTGACCCCTGAGCATGTCAACCTCAGTGCAACTGGTCTGGACGATGGCAGGGTGAAGAGCTTTCTGGACTACATCTGGAATCGCTCACGACCCAATGGTGCGGAAATACATTGCCTCATGAACTTGTGCATGGCCGCGAGCTATGATCCGGACCCTACTGCAGCTAACGGCTTCCGTATTCCATTTGTGCCACACACGGGTGAAATTATTCCTGCACGCTGGAATCAATGGCTCGCTCACGACCCTGTTCACCTTGTGACCAAATACCAGGGTGGGCTCGCTTCACTAAGGGGCATTTTTATCGACTGCGGATGGCGGGATCAGTACCACATTCACTACGGTTCACGAATGCTCCATCAGCAACTCGAAGAATTGGGCATTGATCATGTCTATGAAGAATTCGATGGCACCCATTCAGGAATCGACTCGCGCATGGATATCAGTCTTCCCTGGCTTTACAGCCGTATCAGCGAGTAAGGAGAAGAGCCAATAACCGCTTAATTCTTAAAACCCCTTGTCAGGCGGGCATCTGCTCGGTAGCCTGTGCGCCTGCATCTCCGCAAGTTACAGGCATTTATATGAATTGGCGCGACAAAGCTCTTAGCTACGGGCTTGACCCTGAAGAAGTTCCAAGGGTCTATGACCGTTATGCAATGCACAGGTCGTATAATGAGAAAATGGACGCAGCTGTGTTGCCTATAGCTAATTGGTATAAATGGTACCGGATTGAGAAGCTATCGGAAGGTCATGCAATGACTCAGGCTCCCGCCGAGGGTTGTTCGGTGACAGAGGCTTCACCCGGGCAAATCCCCACGGGCCCGCTCGCCACTGAAGCCCAGTTCCTGGAACTGCTCGAACTCTACGGTCAACGCTAAGAATCTGCTGTCCATCAGCGGTTGGGCATGCGCCACAGACTGGTCGCGCAAGCCCTGTTGGCACCCTATACGGCGCATCGGACAGGTAAAATCACAGCTGTCTATATCTTGACGGTATTTTAACCGTCGTTTTGGCCCTGCAGCCGGAGCTCTTACATGCACTCTTTTCGTTCTTTCCTTGATCACCTGGAGCAAACCGGCGACCTGGTTCGCATTTCACGTGAGGTTGATCCACGGTTTGAACTGCCGGCACTGGTTTCACAGCTGGAGAAGCAGCGACAAAAAGCCTATATATTTGACAATGTAAAGGGCGCGGAATTTCCGTATGTCGGCGGTTTGTACGCAAGTGCTCTCCGCATAGCCGATGCTCTGGATATACCCGATACGGTGGGGATGCGCCATCGGGACCTGCAGCCGGTATTTACCAAGGCCATGATGAACCCTCTGGCCCATACAACCCAATCCAGTGGCACCTGCAAAGATGTCATTAAGACCGGAGCAGATGCATCGCTCGCAAGTCTCCCTGTACCCACCTTCTTTGAGCTCGACAGCGGGCCATTTATTACCGGCGCTGTCGGCGTGAGTCGTCATCCCGATACCGGGCAGCTGAACGTCGGTTTCTATCGCACGCTTATTCTTGATGACAACACCATGATCATTAACGCAAGCTCAATGAGCGACCTGCGTAAGATCTACGCTGCTTACGAAGCTCGCGGTGAAGAGATGTCAATTGCCATGTGCATTGGCGTACCACCTGCCCTCACCTTCTCCGCTTCTGGCAAGCACCCTCCCGGCGTATCCGAGCTCGATGTGGCCGGGGCACTCCAGGGTTCTCCGATTGAAATGGTGCAGGCTGAAACCAGTGATCTATTGGTGCCGGCAGATGCCGAAATAGTCATTGAAGCGAAAGTCGATTTCTCGCGCAAACAGGAAAATATACTTGGTGAGTTTGCCGATCAGTACGGCCCTGAAACCGCACCAGTAGCTAAGCTTGCAGCCATCACTCATCGCAAAGACGCAATGTACTATTCGATCATGGCCGGGCGTCATCCAGAGCACAACACCATCGGCAACATCTCGGTGTACGGTATTCTGGCTGTGCTGGAAAAAAACCTGCGCGAGCAGTTCGACAACATTAAAGAAATCAACGTTGCCTGTGAGCCGAAGCTCGGTACCATGCTGCATATTTTTATCTCTGTCTCTTATACACATCTCCGAGCCCACGAGACAAGAGGCAATCTC
>CAJXQV010000263.1 GCA_913058165.1 uncultured Chromatiales bacterium
TTTTTTCTGATGGCCTTTGCTCACAAAGCTACCCTGCCGATAGCCCGCCGAAAATATTAGGTCATCGCGCAAATGAAGATCGGCAGCAGTGAACCAGGCCTGCTGACGAATCTGCCCCTGCTTAGGTTCCGTTGTCGGGTTACCAGACTCACGAGAGTAGTCCGTATTGGCTAAATCAAAGCCGAGGGCAAAAGCGTGCTGCTGGCCGAACAACTCAAAGTCCTTTTCGTATTTAGCATCAACCGCTTCACGATCTTCCCGAATAATGTCATAAGGCGCATCAGGCCCGACTGGGCCCAGACGATACGGATTTTTCCGGTCGCGAGTCTGCATTGAGAGCAGGAACTCCCCTGTTGCTAAATTGCCTGCAGTCAGGTCAAAGCGCAGGCGATCATCATCGGTACTGCCATTTGCATAGGGGGTGGAGGCGGCGCGACGGTCGGCATCAGAACCTTCATATTCAGTTTTACTAACCGGGCCGGGAAACCCGAATTCATCACGATGCAAAACACCGCCTAACGAAATGCTAAACCAATCCGTCGGATCAAAACCAATACGTGCGGCAAGATCTTTCTTCTGCAACTGACTGTTGTCTCGGTAACCGTCGGTATCGTAAAACATGACGTCACCGATAAATGACCATCGCTCACCACTCCAAGAACCGCCCAAGCCAGCATCCGAGGTACCGTAACTGCCGGTACGCAAACGGGCATTCGCATTTACACCTGCAGCATCGCTGCCTGCCCGACGGGTAATTATGTTGATGACGCCGCCTACCGCACCATTGCCGTAACGCACGCTGTTAGCTCCGCGGATAACTTCAATGCGCTCAACCTGCTCGAGAGGCACAGAAGAATAATCGGGGCCTGCCTGATCCTCGGAATTCAAACGAATACCATCCACCAACACCAGAACATTGCTGGTGTAGGTGTCACCCTGTCCGCGGATATCAACGCCACTGAACTTGTCATTGCCCACAGTAGAACGCAGTTGCACATTGGCTTCGCGGGCGATTAAATCCACTATATTGGTGGACGGCGATAAAGCAATATCCTCTGCTGTAATCACATTGGCACTGCGGGGAAGCTCAGCAAGACGCTTGGCGCGCATGCCGGTAACAATTAACTCATCAATACGCGCATTAGCTGCGAGCACATCATCACCAGCGTGAGCAGCAACACACAGGCACAGCAAACCAGCAGCCTGAAGGGCGCGGGCTATTCGATGCATAAATCTTTTGCTGCTAGTTAGAAACAATCTGACTTCTCTTCATCAACTGAATGTTGTGCTGAAGAGAAGTTACTGAGCAGGTATCGACTGCATGAGCCGTGATAAAGGCCGGTACTTAAGCCTTATATCGCCTGTCATGCCGCCCTCCGCGAACAACTAAAAACGCACTATTCAGGCCGGTTCCGGGCTTGCAGAACGCTCTGCTTACCGTTGCGGGGGCAGCGTCGGAATTGTGTATACACACTCACCGTACTTCCCGTTTAACCCGCTTGGCCGAAGCCGCACAGGCACCTGTCTAGGTAGAGCTACTTTAAGACCTGCCGCAGACGAGTGTCAAACTCATTCCTTTGGCGGTTACAAAACCACGACTTATAACCAGCAAATAGAACGGAGCACGGCTAAGTCAGACCCACTGGGTATAACTTAATCCAGATAGGTTGCGCAAAGGTGGTTTGCCTTTAGGGCTTTTTCGGTGAAAATGCACCACCGAGTACAGCGGCAGGAATACCCGCATCGTCTTCACCATCAATGGCATAGTGATACAAAGCCGCGGAGAAGATGCCCTGCAGGGTTGCATGCACCAAGCCTATCATTACAAACACCACAATAAATATTGCCAACAAGCCAATCATTCCGGTGCTGCTGCCTAGCGAACTGCTCAGCGCCATAAGTGCAAACATCACCATCGTTACGGCGATGTACACAAAAAAGAACACCAGGCCCAGACCGGCATTGGCGATGATATTTTCACCCCAGGTACGACGCATAAGACTCAGGCTCTCTTTCAGTGCATCAATGGGCCCAACATTGCGACTGACCAAGACAGGCACTACCAGAAAACTGGCCAGCGACCAGACAATTCCGGTAATAGCCGAAAGCAGACGCCCCACCAATCCGCCCCTCTCGCCAATACTTCGCAACAAAACGCCCACTGTTGCGGCAATTATTGAATAAAAGAAAATGATGCCTATTTTGGCAAAGGCAACTTTCAGTCCGGAAGCCACCGTCGGGTCGCCGCCGTGAATCCGCTCCAGCGCGGCAGAGACCAACGCGGCGTTAAAGAAGAACATCACGAAATACTCGATCACATAGATAATAAAAAGCAGCACCATATCGACCCGGTCGTTCATCGGCGCTCCGCTACCGGCATCCCTCATGGCGACATCGGCAAGGATTAGCGGCAAAAAAGACCCCAGCACAGCCATTGCGGCAATCGATGACAACAGCGGAAACACCAGCAGCTCTTTATCCTGCTGCAATACCGACACGCTGAATTTCACCAGATTCCAACTGCGCTCTAAACGATCAAACATCTCAACGCCCCCAAAAAAATCAATTTCTTTAACAGTCAATAACCTAGCATATCCGACAGTGCAAAAAAGCCCGTCACCTCACATGTCAATGGTGACAAGTTGCCTCCGACAAACGATACTTCTGGTGCCGCAAAGTTACGGCATCTCTTTTGCATCAACCATCAAGGCAATACCCATGTTTCGTAATGTCCGCTTCTACCGCATCAAAGCCCCCTGGCCCTGTCTCTTATACACATCTGACGCTGCCGACGATCTACTCTGTGTAGA
>CAJXQV010000264.1 GCA_913058165.1 uncultured Chromatiales bacterium
GATCGTCGGCAGCGTCAGATGTGTATAAGAGACAGCCTGCACAGTTAAGCGCGTTCACGCACGACCAACATTAATTAGAGATACGGGTTGAACATGGGACTATTCGACATACCTGCACCTTTGTTCTCCGCAGCAAACAACCTGGTCTCATTTCTTCCTGACACTCTCCGGCTAACTCTCTGGGCCATACTTGGCGCTGGAGTTTCGATGTACCTCTACTTGAAGATGTCGCAGCAAGGCGCCATTGGCCAAATAAAAAAAGACACTATCATTGCCCGTAAAGCGCTGAGTTCCTATGAAGGCACAGAATTCGATGAAATGATGCCCTTGGCAACCCGTGTGCTCGGGCTTTCCGGAAAGCACTTTGCGGTTGTTCTCGGGCCTGCAGTGCTCAGTTCCCTACCTGCGCTGGCACTCATCGTTTGGGTAAGCAACCAGTTCGGTGTGGCAGTGCCCGCAGCGGGCACCAAAATTCTGGTAACAACCACTCCGTCAACTCAATTAGTCTGGTCAGATACAGTCAGCGAAAATGATATGGGTTACACCGTAGACTGGCCCGCGCAGAATGAAGTACTCACGGCGAGAGGCGAAGATGGAAATCAGTTATTTCAGTTGGGTGCAGGAACCGCTGCGCTCATTCACAAAAAGACCTGGTGGAATAGCCTTATTGCGAATCCGGCCGGTTACCTTCCGGAGAGCGGTACATTAGAACTCGTTGAAGTTCAGCTGCCCATGCAACAGTTCCTGCCTTGGGGTCCGGACTGGCTCAGAGATTGGGCAGGCTTATTTTTTATTACGCTGCTGTCTGCATCTATCGGCATTAAAGTGATATTTAAGATTCACTAATGCTTATGCAGAGGATGATGCAATGAGCGCTGATGAGCCAATTTTTCATGTATCCAACAGCATGGAATTCTTCGGCCGGCTAATTGCCAATTATCCGGAGTTCTGGCGCAAAGTCGGTAATCTGGAAACCAAGCTGCTCGCCGACCAACTCGAGAATAACGAACTCAAAAGCCCCGTATATGTTACCGGCCTAGCTCGCTCCGGCAGCACAATACTGCTCGAGACACTGGCGCAAATCCCGGGTGTCGTCTCGCATCGTTACAAAGACTTCCCCCCTGTGTACACACCCTATTGGTGGAACTGGTTCATGAATCAGGCTGGTGCCGGTGCCGGCAAGCCACAGGAGCGCGCGCACCGCGACGGCATTATGGTGACGCCCGATAGCCCAGAGGCTATCGAAGAAGTCATCTGGATAGGTGCGTTCAACCAATTGCACAATCCGGCCGTATCGAATGCACTAACCGCAGCAGCAGCTAACCCGGAGTTTGACAGATTCTATCGGGAGCATTTAAAAAAGCTTCTGCTCAGTCGTGGCGGAAGTCGCTACCTGTCTAAAGGCAACTACTTAGTTACACGACTGCAATACATCTTGAACATGTTGCCGGATGCCCGCTTCGTTATACCGGTGCGACATCCCTTCGGCCACATTGCATCACTCATGAAGCAGCATGACTTATTCAGCCGCGGACAACAAAACAACCTGCGCGCACGCGAGCATTTAAAACGGGTGGGACATCTGGAGTTTGGTCTCGACCGTACGCCAATAAACACCGGCGACAACATCACTACACAATCAATTCTAAAGCTGTGGGACAGTGGTGAGGAAGTGCGTGGCTGGGCACGTTATTGGAATCAGGTTTACGGGTTCCTGGCAGACCAGATGCTCGAGAACCCCCTGGTAGGCAATGCCTCGAAAGTCATTCGCTTCGAAGATTTATGCGCGACACCCGCAGACACTATCCGGGCTATGCTCAGCCATTGCGACTACCCGGCTGAACCGGAATTTATCAGCAGCGTTGCAGCAGGCATTCACGCGCCCTCCTACTACACATCAAGATTCACCGAACAGGATGAAGCCATCATTCTGGAAGAAACCGCGAGTGCTCGCGAGAAGCTGGGCTATACCGACTAACGCAAAGCCGGCAGCACGCGTTCGCCAATCATTTTGATCGAGTCTTCCGGCTGGTCATACAGGCGAATACCAAACTCCGTAAGACCCGCTGCCTTAAACGCCCGCAACTGATCAATAAAGCCGTCGACGTCATCGGGGGTGCCGGTAAATGTCAGCTCTTGAACCAGTTTATTGGCTAAGGCCTCAGGCACACCCGGAAACTCCGCAGTATTGTTGATGTAGGCATTCGCGAACACATCAAACTTTTCTTCGACCAAGGTGCATTCTTCGTCATTCAGAAACGTCGAGATATACCAACGCTCCAACATGCCGCGAACCCAGAGTTTGCGGCGCGCTTCATCCAACGCAGCAGCTGGATCTGCCTTTACATGCCAGGAATACAGGTTACTGATTCGGAACCCTTGGGGATCACGACCCTGCTGCTGAAGAGCGTCATTTAGAACCAACATCGTTTCAGGCATGCGCGCGAGCGTCACGTCACTGAGCATGACACCGTCGGCGACCGTCGCCGCTAGGGCCAGCATCTTGGGCTTGGATGCACCTATATAAATTAGCGGAGCCTGATCACGTGCCCATCCTGGGTAATAGCCGCTCACTTCAAACACATCACCGTGGTAGTTCACCAGACTGCCACTCGCCGCCGCACGCAGCATCTCGACACATTCACGCACCCCGCGAAGCATCTGTGGGTGCATGACGCGCCTGCCGGTCTTCAGGCCCATAGCAATTAATGCGCCGCCACCCCCGCCCACAATAATGCTGGCACGACCACCGGATGCCCTGTCTCTTATACACATCTGACGCTGCCGACGATCTACTCTGTGTAGAT
>CAJXQV010000265.1 GCA_913058165.1 uncultured Chromatiales bacterium
TCTACACAGAGTAGATCGTCGGCAGCGTCAGATGTGTATAAGAGACAGCTGTAGAGCGCACCCGCGACCTGGCACACGGTCACTTCGCCAGCAATGTGGCCATGCAACTGGCAAAGCCTCTGCGCAAGTCTCCGCGCGATATCGCACAGCTGATTATCGACCAGCTGCCTGCCTCCGAGCTGCTTGAGAAAACGGCCATCGCGGGCCCCGGGTTTATTAATTTTTACCTGACTGATGCGGCGTTTCATCAGGAGCTTCTAGGCATCAGGTCAGCCGGTGATACCTACGGACACAACGACAATGGCAAAGACCAGCGTGTGCTGCTGGAGTTTGTTTCAGCCAACCCAACCGGTCCGTTGCATGTCGGCCATGGCCGCCATGCTGCCTACGGTGCCTGCGTAGCCAATCTGCTCAGTGCCAATGGCTTCGAGGTGCAAAAAGAATATTACGTCAATGATGCTGGCAGACAGATGGATATCCTCGGTCTGAGCACCTGGCTGCGCCTGCTCGAGCAAGCCGGCAACAACTTAAGCTTTCCGAGCGGTGGCTATCGGGGCAGTTACATCCTTGATATTGCTACCGCCCTGCAACAGCAGCAGCCCGAACTCTCGGAGTTACCCGCGGCTCTGTTCAAAGACCTTCCTGCGGATGGCCCGGATGGCAATGCGGATCAGCATCTCGATGTGCTCATCGCCAATGCCAATGATTCTCTCGGTAGCGAACGCTTCCGCAGTGTGGTTGAGTTTGCTCTCAACAGTATTCTCGACGACATTAAAGATGATCTGTCTGAATTCGGCGTCACTTACGACGAGTGGTTCTCCGAGAAAAGCCTGAGTGACAATGGTGCCGTGCAAAAAGCACTGGATCTTCTCGCAAGCAACAAGGTCACCTATGAAAAAGAAGGCGCTGTCTGGTTCCGCGCAACTGACTATGACGATGAAAAAGATCGTGTTGTTGTTCGTGACAATGGTCGCACCACTTACTTTGCTTCCGATATTGCTTACCACCTGAACAAGGTTGATCGCGGGTTTAACAAGCTCATTGATATATGGGGCTCTGATCACCATGGCTACGTTCCGCGGGTGCGCGCCGGCATGGATGCTATGGGCCAACCATCGGAAATTCTGGAAGTTGATCTGGTGCAGTTTGTGGTGCTGTTTCGCGGTAGCAAAAAGGTACAGATGTCCACTCGCTCAGGCGAGTTCATCACACTGCGCGAACTCCGTCAGGAAGTCGGTGATGACGCCGCTCGCCTGTTCTTTGTAATGCGTTCTAACGAACAGCACCTTGAGTTCGATCTGGACCTTGCTAAATCGAAGAGCAACGAAAACCCAGTGTATTACCTTCAGTACGCGCATGCCCGCATCGCCAGCGTCTTTCGCGAGCTCAACAGCAAGTCTTTAAGCTACGATGAAGCGCAGGGTATTGAGCAGTTAAGCCGGTTAAATGCAGAGCAGGAAACAACCCTGTTGGTTCGCCTGAGTCAGTTCCCTGAAATGGTGGAGCTCGCTGCACGTCAGAAAGCACCTCAGCACATCGTGCATTACCTGAAAGAGGTTGCTCAGGATTTTCACGCCTGGTACAACGCCTGCCTGTTTCTCGAAGACGAAGCTGAGCTCAGAAACGCTCGTCTTTTTTTGGCACAACAAACGGCGCAAGTCATGCGCAATGGTCTCGCGCTCTTAGGCGTTAGCGCGCCCGACAGCATGTAAGCAGCGCGAGCAACGGAACATATCGATGGCAACAAAACGCAAAGCAGGGCGCAAGAAAAAGCAGCAGCAAACAGCAGGGTGGGTTTGGCTGATGGCGGGCCTGAGCATTGGCCTGACCATTGCCGCTGGCATCTACATACAAGATCGGACTAATGCAGCGGCACTTGTTGAAAAGAACAAAGAGGCCCCAAGCCAGCGCGATCCGGACACATCAGAGCTTGGGCCCGACAGTGCGCTCGACGAGTATGATTTCTATAAGTGGCTGCAGGAACAAAAAAACCGGGTGCCGGATGAGGACTTCCGCGGCAAGCCAAAACCGCCACCACAAAGCATTGAGGATCCTGGCTCGTACGTTTTTCAGGTTATGTCATTCTCGACAAATGCCGATGCGGACCGGCTTAAAGCCAGGCTGGCATTAAGCGGAATAGTTGCCCACATACAAGAGGTCGAAGTCGATGGCAAAGCCCGTCACCGTGTTCTTATTGGCCCGCTATCTGACTTGAGCAATGTTAACCGCACCCTCAGTCAGCTAATTAGCCTGGACTTCACTCCCATAACTATGAAGGTCAGTGATTAAACGCCGCAACCAAGGCGGCATTCTCTGCGGCTTGCTGCTGACCGCGATCTTGCTCAGTGGCTGCTCCGGCGGCGCTAAAATACCCGCGGCAGCAATCGCAAGAGAGGCCAAAGCGATAATACCGGCCAATGCACAACCCGCCATAGCACCCATCGATAAAACGAAATTACGGGTCACTATTGCCGCCACCGGCGATATCATGCTTGGTTCAGACTACCCGGAAGATCGTTTGCCCGATGACGACGGCGCTGCCTTTCTGGCTGGCGTCACTGCTGAACTGCAAAGTGCAGATATAGTATTCGGCAATCTGGAAGGCGTATTGATGGATGGCGGTGAACCGGAAAAAACCTGCAACAACCCCAAAGCCTGCTATCTGTTTCGCACACCCAGCCGTTACGCCGCCCACCTTGCCAGTGCTGGTTTTGATGTAATGAGTCTCGCCAATAATCACGCTGTTGATTTTCTGTCTCTTATACACATCTGACGCTGCCGACGATCTACTCTGTGTAGA
>CAJXQV010000266.1 GCA_913058165.1 uncultured Chromatiales bacterium
TCTACACAGAGTAGATCGTCGGCAGCGTCAGATGTGTATAAGAGACAGCTCAATGCCCGCGCCAATCGTCTCGCACACCACCTAATTGCCAAAGGCGTGAGTGCCGATACCCTGATTGGTATCAGCATGGAGCGATCTGTTGATCTGGTGGTAGGCATTCTGGGCATTCTAAAAGCCGGCGGCGGTTATCTGCCATTGGATCCGAATTACCCCGAAGACCGTCTCGCCTTTATGGTTGAAGACAGCCAAACAACAATTATCGTGACCCACGAGGTCGCGGCTGAGCGTGTACCTGCAAGTAATGCAGCAATCGTTGTGCTCGAAACGCTGGCTAAAGACCTGCCTGACAACAACCCGGATATCGCGGTTTCAAGCAGCCAGCTGGCTTACGTCATCTACACATCAGGTTCGACCGGTAAGCCCAAAGGCGTATTGATCGAGCACGCCAACGTCACTCGCCTGATGCGCGCGACAGAAGACTGGTATGGCTTTAACGATCAGGATGTCTGGACGCTATTCCACTCTTACGCTTTCGACTTCACCGTCTGGGAACTCTGGGGCTCGTTATTGTATGGCGGTCGTCTGGTTGTCGTCCCCTACTTTGTCAGTCGTTCAACTGAAGAGTTCTACGACCTGCTGGTTGAAGAAAAAGTCACCGTGCTCAATCAAACACCATCCGCATTCTCGGCACTCATGCGCGTTGATGAAACCGCCGCTAAAGATCTAAGCCTGCGCTATGTGGTTTTTGGTGGTGAAGCGCTCGATCTAAAAGCATTAAAACCCTGGTTTGAACGTCATGGTGATGTGAAACCACAGCTGGTCAACATGTACGGCATTACCGAAACCACGGTGCACGTAACCTACCGCCCTCTGGTAATTGCAGATTGCGAGGCGCCCAGCAGCAATATCGGTGTGCCTATTCCCGACCTGCAAGTTTATGTGCTCAATGAAGCACGTATTCCGGTACCGGTGGGTGCGCCCGGTGAACTGTATGTGGGTGGTGCCGGACTGGCACGCGGTTATCTGAACCGCCCCGAACTCACCGAAGAACGCTTTGTGCCACACCCCTTCGATTCAACTCCGGGTGCGCGACTGTATCGCACCGGCGATCTGGCGCGACGCCGTCCTGATGGCGACCTCGAATACATGGGTCGTGCGGATGACCAAGTCAAACTGCGTGGCTTCCGAATCGAACTCGGTGAGATTGAATCGGCTCTGTTATCGCATGCTGCAGTTAATGAAAGCATCGTTATATTAATAGGTGAAACTGCAGATGATCGTAAGCTGGTTGCTTACGTTGTGCCGACACCCAATGCCACACTTGAAGTGGCCGACCTGCGTCAGCACCTAACTGAATCTTTGCCAGATTACATGGTACCGGCGGCCATCATCACACTCGATGCTCTGCCACTCACCGCAAACGGCAAGGTAGATCGTAAGGCATTACCTGCTCCCGAATGGACGCGCGCCGATAACCAACTGCTCACGGGTCCACGTAGTCCGATCGAAGAAATACTACTTGAGCTATGGCGTGAAGTACTCGATGAAGACGATCTTGGTATTCATGATGATTTCTTCGAGCTCGGCGGTCACTCTTTGTTGGCCACCCAATTAATCGCCCGTATTGGTGAAGTGCTTGAAGCGGATGTCGACATTCGCATTTTGTTTGAAGCAGGTACCGTTGCTGAGTTCGCAGAGCTCATGGCGTCCGAAGAAAAAACGGAACCCGAAAAACCTATTGCTCCTGCCTCGCGTGACGAAGACCTGCCTTTATCGTTTGCGCAGCAGCGCTTATGGTTCTTGGATCAACTTGATCCTGAGAATGCCGTGTATAGCGTACCCTGGGCCATAGGTCTCAGCGGTTCACTGCGCAAGGCCGCAATGCAAAATGCTCTGGATTTTCTGGTTCAGCGGCATGAAGTACTGCGAACCAGCTTCCCTTCAGCCGATGGCAACCCATTGCAACTGATCGCAGCGGCTGCACCGATTGTGATCGATGCAATCGACATGCAGAACAGCAATGATTCCGCCTTGCAAAACAAACTGACACAGTTAGCACAAGCGCCTTTTAACCTTAGCGAAGGTCCTCTGCTCAGAGCGCACCTGATCTGTACCGATGAGAATGAACACATACTGATTCTTGTGATGCATCACATCATCTCTGATGGTTGGTCGCTGAATATCTTGTTCCGTGAACTTGTGCTGGCCTACGAAAGTGCCTGTGCCGGTCAGCAGGTCGAGCTGCCATCACTGCCTATTCAATACGCTGACTATGCAACATGGCAGCGTGAATGGCTGACCGGTGATGAACTCGATAGACAACTCGATTACTGGCGCGGCCAATTAGCCGGCGCTCCGGAAAAGCTCGAGCTACCAACCGACAAACCCCGCCCTGCCGTACAAACCTTTAACGGTGATTACGTCAGCCGGACGCTGTCACCTGAATTACAACTCGCATTAAAAGAAGTGGCGCGGGATAACGGCTGCACCTTATACATGGTCTTGCTTGCCGCCTTTAACGTCTTGCTATATCGCTATTCCGGTCAGGATGATCTGGTAGTGGGTACGCCAATTGCAGGTAGACGCCGCCGTGAACTCGACGGCCTAGTCGGATTCTTCATTAATACACTGGTATTGCGCTCCGATGCATCCGGCGAACCTACGTTCCTCGATTTCCTCGAGCGGGTCAGAAAAACCGCTTTAGGAGCCTATGCCAGCCAGGAACTGCCGTTCGAGAAACTGGTGGATGAACTGCAACCTGTGCGTGACATGAGTCATACGCCACTGTTC
>CAJXQV010000267.1 GCA_913058165.1 uncultured Chromatiales bacterium
AAGGCAAAGACGTTCTCACTCATTCCATTGTCAAAACTTCGCTGATCGCGCCGGGCCTCTTGCCTCAACAAAGAAACAAGATACGGGGTCAGAGTAAAGGGGCGCAGTCAACGCGCAGCTGAATTAATCATACAAATCATACATGAACACACACTTTATATTTATGAAGCAAGCGTTCGGGTGATAACAGTAAGCGTTCACGGTTTAAGTTAACCTCATTTACAGGGCAAGTACTTATTCCAGCAAGCTAGAGATCAGGGACTGGATACTTGCCTTGGTTAGCATTCATACTGAGCGTTAACCGACAATCGACTATCCGATTCCCAAACATTAAATATAGGTACACCGGTGACAAACGAAAATGTATCAAAAGCTTCAAGTGAATCACAAGCCGTGGCGCTGAAACTGGCCAAAGGTATACAGCGCCCGGAGCAGACGAAGGCGCAGACGAAACTTATTGCCCATGGTATTGAGAAAGGCATTACCGAGTACAAGAAACAACAGAAAGTCCTGGCCCGTGAGCGCGACAAGCATCGCAAGAAAGAATTGAAAGCAAGCCTGCGCGATGCGGCGGATAACTCAGATGAGAATGTCGAGCCACCGAGCAATCTTGTATCCCAATTGTTAGTCGGCTTACCGTGGCTTCTGCTGGCAGCAAGCTGGGGGTACTTTTTAATACCTCATTAACTGACAATAAACGGTGCCGGGGTAAAATTTACACCTGCTTTATGCGGTTTGATGTTGCTGGCACTAGCGCGCTCGCGGTTTACCAGGCTTGGTGCTTGTTTTACGTCTGCTAATGCCACTCGGTTTGTTGATTTTACGAGGTTGAATACTGCTCGCAGAAGCAATAATTTCACTGTCGTATTCGAAGCTGTTGTTACTGTCGATATAGGGAATGGCTGCAATGAATATTTGTTGCTGAATAAGCTTTTCGATCGCAGCTACGTTGCTACGTTCGTCCCCACCCATTAATGAAATGGCGACGCCTCGCATGCCAGCACGACCTGTACGGCCAATACGGTGTACATAATCCTCAGCATGACGCGGAATATCAAAGTTGATCACCAATGGCAGTTGCTCAATATCGAGCCCTCGCGCTGCAATGTCGGTGGCGACGAGTATCTGGATATCCCCATCTTTAAATTTCTGTAGCGTTTGTGTTCGCAGGTGTTGGGATTTATCACTATGAAGCGCCGCGCAGCTCATGCCTTTTTCGCGCAGGTAAGCATCGACGAGATTTGCGTTTCGGCGTGTACGGGCGAAGACCAAGCACTGCTGTGTATTGTTAGCGAGCAGATAGTAGACGATGTCAGGTTTTTCATTTTGTTCGACTTCGTAAATAATCAGCTTCACATCGTCTGCCGCTTTGTTTAAACGTTGGCATTGGACGATGAACGGGTCATGCAATAGTCCATGGGTAAATTTGGTGATTTTGTCGTTAAACGTTGCTGAGAACAGTAAGTTTTGACGTTGCTCGGGAAGCTGATTTAGAACCTTTTGGATCTGATCCTGAAAGCCCTGATCGAGCATACGGTCAGCTTCGTCCAGTACCAATGTTTCTACTTGACTGAGATCCAGCTGTTTTTGCGACAGCAAATCGAGCAACCGGCCGGGTGTGGCAATGAGGAAATCAACGCCATTACCAATGTCACGAATTTGCTGTTTGATTGGCACGCCACCATAAATCACCGCGTGACGCAGTGGTAACTCGCCGATAAATAGTGCGACATTGTCGTCGATCTGCTGAGCAAGTTCACGTGTTGGCGCAAGGCACAAGACACGGATAGGCCGACCTTTTGCGGGCTTCACCTGTCGCAGTTTATCCAACAGAGGCAAAACAAATGCGGCGGTCTTACCGCTACCAGTCTGCGCTGAGGCCAATACGTCACGCTGCGCGATGATCGCTGGAATGGCGCGTTCCTGG
Organism: uncultured Chromatiales bacterium; assembly: GCA_913058165.1. Lineage (GTDB taxonomy): Bacteria > Pseudomonadota > Gammaproteobacteria > Steroidobacterales > JABIQA01. Next base: position 1,928 of record CAJXQV010000267.1, read on the forward strand.
ACCTCAGTGGCTTCGCTGTAACCCAATTGCTCTAAGGGTTGTGTAAGTGATTCGGAAAGACCTAGGTTGGTAAAAGCGTTCATGGGTGTGTTCGATTATCTGAGTAAGCGGCGCAGTATATAGATTATATGAGCGGATGGATGCAAAAGCTTAAAAGATGATTGGTGTCGACTGGCCGCTTAACCTTAAGAATAAACGGGGTCGGAGTAAAATTCACATCCGCCTTATGCGGTTTGATGTTGCTGGCATCAGCGAGCGTGGTTCGCGTTCATAGACAGACTTGCGCTGCGCCAGTAACACGATGAGCCGAGTGTGAACGGATGGATAATGTAAAATTTACCCCAACTCCGTTTTTTTCAATTAGATGGTCTTGGCTGTCTTCCTGCAATCTGGCGAGGTACCATCGCTTCCGCGATACAGAGCGGCGGTATGAATCAATACCGCGGCCGTGGAGGTCGCAGATTAAGGGAGAGATAATGTTTCATCTACGTTTAGCCGTTCTCGTTGTATTGATGGCCACCGGCACATTGCTCGGCACCGCCGTATTTGCCGAAAACCGCATCGATAGCCAGCGCCATGACGCGCCCGAACTCTCGGCCTATGGCGAGTTCACGGTCGGCGTGCGCACGCTTGAGATGGTCAATCCCGGCCAGATCGATATTCTGGCCATCGATGCTGCCGCCGAGAAGCCGACCGAATGGCCGCGCTATGACCGCCCTCTGACCGTCGAGGTCTGGTATCCCGCCGACAGCGCAGCCGTTGGCTCCACAGAACTCAAGGCCTATCTGCGCGACGGCAAAACCGAGGTCACACTGATCTGTCTCTTATACACATCTGACGCTGCCGACGATCTACTCTGTGT
>CAJXQV010000268.1 GCA_913058165.1 uncultured Chromatiales bacterium
CGAGATTGCCTCTTGTCTCGTGGGCTCGGAGATGTGTATAAGAGACAGGCTGATGCGCCAACGGATGCCGCGCCCACCATCACAGCGAAGCTACCTGCAAGACCACCAATAACGACATTCCACCAGGTGCGGCGTTTCAACCACACCGTGTACACCACGCCATAGCAGAACGAACCTAAGAACAGCCAGAAAGCAGCTTCAACATTGGTGGTAACTGCAACGGCCAGAATTGCGAACAGCGACAACAGCACTATAGCCATTTGCCAATAGTTATTGGCTTTAAAACGGCCCGTAGCAAAAGTGCGGCTGCTGGTGCGCTTCATCTTTGCATCGATGTCACGCTCATACAGCTGATTAAATGCGCCGGCACAGGAAGAACTCAACAATACTGCCAAGCCCATGACGGTCATCTGCCAGACTGTTAGATCGATACTGGGGCTTGCCACTGCACCAACCATGGCGCAAAGCATAATGAGGAAGCCAAGTCGTACTTTGGCGGTTTGATAAACCAGTTTGATTGTTTCAGTCATAATTCCATGAAACCGTTGTTGGATAGATATAGATGTTGGTGGATATAAAGTAAGTTGCCGCACGATGTGCAACTTGTCGCATCCCGTGGCATCAGCTAAAGACACACTGATGGGTTTCTGAGGCAGAGAAGTATAGCGGAAAATACGCATACCGGGTCATGCTTTGCCGAGCTTATAGCCGGTCGGTAACTGCGGGAAGAATGCGGCAAGCTTGCGCAAAACCGCGTCACGATTGGCAATTAAACAGGCGCTGCTGTAAACGGTCAGCCCCCCCACAAGCAGCTCTGGGGAACCTCTGAACCCCAATAAATATAAGGGTTAAAGCCATATAAGCAGGAGTTATAGCGGGATAACAACAACTACGTTCACAGATGACTGCGCGGTCTATAACTTATGCAATCCCTAATAGACTACTGCTCAGAACAGCACCGGAGTGACGCCATGCGCGACGCAGCAGCAACAGTTGAGGCTCGTAACACCCCCGCAGACCCAAGCGGGTTTGTGTTCGGCTGCAAGACAGGAGGTCTCGCTTTTGACGAAGACCAAACCCGTCAGGCTGCGCTCGACCATTGCAATCAGGTGTTCGGTTCTTTGTCTGCAGAAAAACGCGTTGAGTGGTCTTTGCAGCATCTGCCCGATCAGCATGTTTTAAGCTCAAGTTTCGGCGCTCAGGCAGCAGTATCGCTGCATCTGGTCACACAACAGAAACCGGACATCCCAGTACTGTTCGTTGACACAGGTTACCTCTTCCCCGAAACCTATCGTTTTATCGAAGAACTCAGCGAACGCCTAAAGCTAAACCTGAAAACCCACAGCAACCCGATGACCCCTGCCCGTCAGGAAGCCGTCCATGGCCAACGTTGGAATCAGGGTATTGATGGCATCGGTGCTTACAACCGCGACAACAAAGTACTGCCCATGGAGCGTGCGCTGCGTAAACTCGACACCGGCACCTGGTTTGCAGGTCTGCGTCGTTCACAATCAAACTCACGTTCTGATGTGCAGTTTCTCGACTGGCATGGTGGCCGCTGGAAAGTGCATCCCATCGCTGATTGGTCTGATCGTGATGTTTACGACTATTTGAAGAAACACAATCTTCCCTACCACCCATTGTGGGAAAAAGGCTACGTGTCGATTGGCGATGTACACACCACCAAATCGTTGCACGATGTTGACAGCATTGAAGAAACCCGTTTTTTCGGTCTCACGCGCGAATGTGGTTTGCATAAAATTGACCTGTCAGACCTATAAGACCTGCAGCGCATAAAAAAAGCCTGAACCGGCAACGGTTCAGGCTTTTTTTATCTCTTTAACGGCGAGTTGTTTAAGCCGCAGAACCAAACTCTTCGTTACAGCCGCCACGCACCGGCAACACGATAGGCGCCAACAAAGCATCCACCTCTGCCTGAGTTTCAAGGTCGCCAATCTTACGGGTAATTTCCAATGACAGATGCGGAGCCAGCAACTCGGCAAACTCAAGCATATAGCCGCGTAAAACAGTATCCCGCCTAAAACCTATCCAGGTCGTACTTTGCGGGAACAAGCCGTGGGCATCGAGCGCCACCAGATCCTCCTTGTCATTGCATTCCCAAGCCATCGCGGCAACCACCCCAACACCCATACCCATGCGCACATAGGTTTTAATAATATCCGCATCACGTGCGGTAAATACCACATCGGGCTCCAGATCTTTTTCATTAAAGGAGTTCTTAAAAGATGACTCACCGGTAAGGCTGAACACATAGGTCACCAGCGGAAATGCCGATAGGTCTTTTAAGCTGAGCTTGCCCTGCTTTGCAGCTAGCGCATGCCCCTTCGGCACTACGACTATCCGTTCCCAGTGGTAACACGGCAGTAGCACCAGATCAGGAAACAAATCATAAGCACCGGTCGCAATGGCAAAATCAACACTATTAGATGCCACCAGTTCGGCAATCTGCTCGGACGTACCTTGATGCAACTCAAGGTTTACTTTCGGATAACGGGCTCGGAATGCCTGCACCACTTCGGGCAACACATAGCGAGCCTGTGTGTGCGTGGTCGCAATCGACAAAGTGCCTTCCTGCTCAGAAGACAGATCACTGGCAAGACTGCGAATATTTTCAGTCTCGCGCATGATACGGCGAGCTCGCGCAATAACTTCGTGCCCGGCTGGAGTAATGGCAGCAAGACTCTTCCCTTTGCGGGTAAATAACTGAATACCTGTCTCTTATACACATCTGACGCTGCCGACGATCTACTCTGTGTAGA
>CAJXQV010000269.1 GCA_913058165.1 uncultured Chromatiales bacterium
GAGATTGCCTCTTGTCTCGTGGGCTCGGAGATGTGTATAAGAGACAGTTCTTAAACCAACCTTAATTAATGAGGTGATGGCGTGAATATTAATCTAACGCTTTTTGGGCAGATGGTGACGTTCGCAATCTTTGTGTGGTTTTGCATGAAGTTTGTGTGGCCAGTCATTATTACGGCCATGGAAGAACGGCAGCAGAAAATTGCTGATGGACTGGATGCAGCTGACCGTGCCATGCGCGATCTAGAGGCTGCGCAGGACAAGGCAACTGACCAGATGAAGGAAGCTAAGCAGGAAGCTGCTGGCATCGTTGATCAGGCGAATAAGCGAGCAAGTCAAATTGTTGATGAAGCAAAGCAGCAGGCGATTACTGAAGGTGATCGTTTGAAGGTCGCTGCTGAAGCAGAAATCGAGCAAGAGATTAATCGAGCTAAAGAAGAGCTTCGCGCTTCAGTGGCAGGTTTAGCTTTAGCGGGTGCTGAGAAAGTTCTTGAAGCGTCCATTGATGATAAAGCTAATCGTGCGCTGGTTGATAATTTAGCGTCACAGCTTTAATAGAGGTTTATCATGGCAGAATTGAGCACCCTAGCAAGACCCTATGCAAAGGCAGCCTTTGAGTTTGCTGTTGACGCGTCGGATCTTAAAGGTTGGGCTTATAGTCTGGCTACTTCCGCAGCGGTTACTCAGCATGCGGCGGTAGTTAAGTTATTACGTTCGCCAAGCTCAACGCCAGCGCAGCAAGCGGCAACCATCATTGACCTCTGTGGTGATGTTCTTGATGTTACTGGACAAAACTTTATAGTTATTTTGTCTGAGAACAGACGGTTGACATTGTTGCCACAGATTTCTCTTCAGTTCGAAGCTATGAAAGCGAATCGAGAAAAAGCGGTTGATGTCGATGTTACCGCAGCGCAGCCATTGGATGCGCAGCAGCAGCAGATGTTGTCCGATGCACTGAGTAAGAAGTTACAACGTAAAGTAAATATGCAGGTTAGTTTAGATAAGAGCCTGTTGGGTGGTGCGGTTATCCGTGCCGGGGATACCGTCATAGACGGGTCCATTCGCGGTCGTTTGACCAAACTCGCCGAGTCACTAAATTCCTAAGGATTGAGGCCTAAGCATGCAGCAACTGAATCCATCAGAGATCAGTGAAATTATCAAGAGTCGTATTGACAACCTTGATGTTTCATCAGAAGCCCAAAATGAGGGCACCATTGTTTCCGTATCGGACGGAATCATTCGTATACATGGCCTAGCCGATGTAATGTATGGCGAAATGATTGAGTTCGATGGCGGAGTTTACGGTATGGCACTTAACCTCGAGCGCGACTCTGTCGGCGCCGTGGTATTGGGTGACTACCAAACCTTAGCGGAAGGCCAGAAGGCCCGATGCACCGGCCGTGTTTTGGAAGTCCCGGTAGGTCCAGAATTAGAAGGTCGAGTTGTTGACGCTTTGGGTAACCCTATTGATGGTAAAGGGCCGGTTAATGCCGCCCTTACCGACGCAGTAGAAAAGGTTGCGCCCGGCGTTATTGAGCGTCAATCGGTTGATCAGCCAGTGCAAATTGGTTTAAAAGCTGTTGATACCATGGTGCCTATTGGCCGTGGTCAGCGAGAGTTGATTATTGGTGATCGCCAGATTGGCAAGTCTGCCATTGCGGTTGATGCCATCATTAACCAGAAAGGCTCAGGTATTAAATGTATCTATGTCGCTATTGGCCAAAAAGCAGCGTCTGTTGCTGCGGTTGTGCGTAAACTGGAAGAGCATGGTGCGATGGAACACACTATTGTTGTTGCGGCTACCGCGTCAGACCCTGCAGCCATGCAATTCTTGGCTCCATTCGCTGGCTGTTCTATGGGCGAGTACTACCGTGATCGCGGGCAAGACGCGCTAATTATCTATGATGATTTAACCAAGCAAGCTTGGGCTTATCGTCAGATATCGCTGCTTCTAAAACGCCCTCCGGGTCGAGAAGCCTATCCTGGAGATGTATTTTATCTTCACTCTCGCCTATTAGAGCGTGCAGCAAGAGTTAATGCTGACTATGTAGAGAAGTTCACTAATGGTGAAGTGAAAGGACAGACAGGATCCTTAACCGCTCTGCCTGTTATTGAAACGCAGGCTGGTGATGTTTCGGCATTTGTACCAACCAATGTAATCTCGATTACTGATGGTCAGATCTTCCTAGAGGCCGATATGTTTAACGCCGGCATTCGACCTGCGATGAACGCCGGTATCTCTGTATCTAGAGTGGGTGGTGCGGCGCAAACAAAAATTATTAAGAAACTGTCGGGTGGAATTCGTACCGCTCTTGCTCAGTACCGAGAGCTGGCGGCCTTCTCTCAGTTTGCATCTGATCTTGATGACGCGACTAAAGCTCAACTAGACCATGGTGAGCGCGTAACCGAACTGATGAAACAGAAGCAGTATACGCCTCAGAGTATTGCTGAGATGGGCGTGATGGTTTATGCGGCAGACAATGGTTTCCTAAAGGCAGTTGAGGTCAACAAAATCGGTGATTTTGAATCGGCGCTACTTTCCTACATGAAAGCTGAGCATGGCGATCTGATGGAGACAATCAACGCGTCAGGTGATTACAACAATGATATTGGAGCGGGTATTAAAGCTGCTCTAGAAAATTTTGTTGCAACTCAAACCTGGTAAGCCAGAGTAATTGGACAGGCATAAGATATGGCAATCGGAAAAGAAGTAAAAACCAAAATTGCTAGTATTGGCAGCACGCGCAAAATCACTAGCGCCATGGAAATGGCTGTCTCTTATA
>CAJXQV010000270.1 GCA_913058165.1 uncultured Chromatiales bacterium
ATTGCCTCTTGTCTCGTGGGCTCGGAGATGTGTATAAGAGACAGGCTTTGATCGGTAGGCTTGCTACTTGTGCTGCTTTCAGCGCCGCTATCTTCAGAACACTTGCCTTTCGTTCGATAGCCGCCGGACTTGCCGTCTTTTTTAATTAGGGCGTGGCTGAGCCCTGCGGCGAGTCCTTTGAAATGCGCACGCGTTGATTTGATCTGCAGCGCCAGTGCTTGGATCGCGGTGCCCGTTAACATCATTTCCATTGCATCGCGCATGCCTAATTACCAGGCAAAGAATTGATTGTCCGGCGGGCTTATTGAGCGAACAACCCGATAGCCTATTTGCGCATCTTCGGCATTGTTGAAGTTCAGATCAGAACCGGCACAGAACGCGGTACCCGCACCACGAGTCCTGTTGCCGTGAACATCTGGGTTGCGATCTTTTTCAAGCAAACTGATGGGGGCCTATTTGATCGCTCAGGTTTTATTTGTAGAAAACCCAACAGTAATGGCTTAATACTGAATATTCAAGAAAACAGGATGGTAGTAAATGGAGTACGGGGTTGTTCTTCCACATAACGAAATAGGTCGTGATCCAGGCGCAATGAAAGCATTTGTGCAAGGTGCAGAAGCATTGGGTGCAAAGCAGCTATTGATCTACGATCACGTATTGGGAGCAGATAGAAGCCGGCCGGGCGGTTTCAAAGGGCCCTATGATAAAGATGTTGCGTTTCATGAACCACTGACCACGTTTGCCTATATTGCCGGTGTTACTGAGACCATCGAGTTGGTTACAACCATCTTGATTTTGCCTCAACGCCAAACCGCGTTGGTAGCGAAACAGGTTGCTGAGATTGCCATGCTATCGAATAATCGTTTCAGGCTTGGCATCGGTACAGGCTGGAACAAGGTAGAGTATGAATCTCTCAATGTACCCTTCGAACGCAGAGGTGCTAGGCAAGCCGAGCAGGTCGAATTGTTAAGAGCACTTTGGCAAGAAGACTCACTAGACTACACGGGTAAGTTTCATCGAGTCGATATGGCGAGTATTAATCCAAGACCGGATCAGCACATCCCCATATGGTTCGGTGGAGCGGCGCCAGCGGCGCTAAAACGTTGTGCCAGATTAGGTGACGGCTGGATCCCGCTGATGGGCGCAAATGACGCAGCAAAAGCAGCTGTCGCACTGTTGAAGTCAGAGCGAACGGCTGCCGGGAAGTCCTGGGACGGTTTTGAAATACTTGCGCAGGCGCAATATGCCGGCGGTACCCCAGAGCGTTGGTTATCACATTCCTCAAAATGGCAGGAAATTGGTGCGACGAAGATCGCTGTTGCCACGCATAATGCGGGAGACACCGATGTTGATGGTCATTTAAAACGAATTGAAGAGTATTTTTCGGTTGTAAGAGGATAGTATTTATTGATGTCGGCCTACTAACAACCTGCTTTTTATTGAATGTATGTCCGTAGGCTCGGGCCGAATGAGCTGCATGGTTGAATAATCGAGGAGCGAGCAACGATGGAACTAACGACAGAATCAAGTGGTCTACCAGAGCATGGGCCGAATGCTTCCGTCCAACAGCTGCTGTTAGACCTAAAGCATTGCTACCAATCCTGCGGATTGCCGATTGCCGATAACGTTGTTGCAAGCCATTGTACCGCGCTTGTCGCGTTACTCGATACGGGCACCTGGTTTACGGCGCAACAGCGTCAATCTATTCTGCGAGAAATCAGGCGGGCGCAATCGTGTAAGCTGTGTCTGCAGCGACGTGAAGCTGCGTCCCCCAATTGGGTTCAGGGTGAGCACGATGCGGCCACCGAACTACCGAAACATTTCGTCGAAATCATTCATCGTATTGCAACGGACTCAGGTCGTTTAACACAGAAGTGGTTCCAGGAGGTGACAGCGACTGCTAGCGCGCAGGAGTATATCGAGATCACCGGCATGCTAGCGATGTTAGTTATCCTCGATAGCTACGCACACGGGCTGGGTATAACGTCGATCGAAATCGATACGGTTCAGTTCACTGGTGATGCAGCGCACACGGGCGAACCGACTCGTCAATCGAATGCAGCCGTCGTCGACGAAGGTGCCTGGGTGCCATTAATGGTGGCGCCAAAATCGGAAGGCCAGTCAGAAATAACATCAGGCCTGCCTGAAGTGCCGAACATTGTCCGGGCCATGGGTATAGTGCCCCTGGCGGTTGCACAGTTTTTTCAAATTATGCGTAGTCACTATGGCTTGCAGGATATGGACGTTCAGATTAGTCGACCCCAAATTGAACTTATCGCTGCGCGCGTCTCATCCTACAACGACTGCTTTTACTGAACCTCTTCACATACCATGCTACTTCGTGAAAGTGGCGAGCAACAAAACCTGAATTTGGCGCTTGATTCGATTACAGCAGAGGCGAAAAATTTAGGTGTTGAAAATGAAACGGTATTGCTCAAGATTGCCGAGGCGGTTTATAAGTCTAACCCGGAGCAAATGACGCGCTGCCGTGATGAAGCGATCGCAATTATTGGGGCTCGTGCGACCGTCGATGCAATCGGTGTCGCTGCGGCATTTAATGGTATTACAAAGGTAGCAAATGCGACGGGATTGCCGTTGGATGAATCAACGGCATCAAGCACGCAGGCGCTGCGACGCGATTCAGGTATTGATCGTTTTTCAGAAACTTGGAAGTCTCGTCAATATGATTAGTGTTCAGGAGAAGGTCAGCGGCAGTGCGGTCTAACATTACAGCCCTACTGATAATGGGTAGTCGACGCGACACGTCGATGGTTTT
>CAJXQV010000271.1 GCA_913058165.1 uncultured Chromatiales bacterium
TCTACACAGAGTAGATCGTCGGCAGCGTCAGATGTGTATAAGAGACAGGCCTTGCTGTTGCCAGCATCATCCGGCGCGCTGCAGGCAAGCAGCAATGAGCTCAGCGTTACTATGGCAATAAGACGCCTCATCGTAATTACAGGTCCCGCACGTTCAGCATGGCCTGCTCGGAAATTGCCGTCCACTTCGCCGTCCGCTTTCGATAAGCCTCGAACGATGCATAAATTTTTTCTGCAGCGGGATCACGATTCACAATCTCCTGAACAACCTCATCCGAGATGCGTCGTAATTCAATCAGCACCTCGTCAGGGAACTTGCGAATTTCGATCTCACCTTCCGCTTCAAGCTCCAGCAATTGCTCCAAAGACTGCCCGTTACGCGCCACGTACTCAGCAAACATCTGATCATTCACTGCGCTGCAAGCCAGCTCGACAATCTTCTGCAAATCCGGCGGCAAAGAGTCAAACGCGTCTTTATTGAAAATTGCTTCCAGCGCAGGGCCTGGCTCTTGCCATCCGGGGTAATAGTAATAACGCGCGGCCTGATGCAGGCCGATGGCCATATCGTTGTATGGCCCTACCCACTCACTGGCGTCAATAGCGCCGGTTTGCAGCGCGGTAAATATCTCAGAACCAGGCGTCGCCACCGGCGTACCTCCGGCACGGGCCAGCACTTCGCCGCCCAAGCCCGGGATGCGCATTTTTAGGCCCTCAAGATCAGCTAAACTATTGATTTCCTTGTTAAACCAGCCGCCCATCTGGACGCCGGTATTGCCCGCAGGAAAGGGCACCAGATTAAACGGGGCATACAGCTCGCGGTACAATTCCAGACCGCCGCCGTAGTAAAACCAGCCATTCAGTTCCGGGGCACTTAGGCCAAACGGCAGCGCGGTAAAAAACTGCGCGGCTTCGGACTTGCCCTTCCAGTAATACGCCGCGCCATGTCCCATTTCAGCCATGCCCTGAGATACAGCGCCGAATACTTCAAACGGGGGCACCAACTCACCACCCGCAAACAGGCGAATTTTTATCCGGCCATTCGACGCGGTCTGAATATAATCCGCGAGCTTCTGTGCATGCGTGCCTAAACCCGGAAAATTCGGTGGCCAGGTGGTCACCATCTTCCAGTTGTAAGTCTGACTATCGGCACAGGCCTGAGCACTATCATTATCACTTTGAGCACAGGCGGTTACGCCGAGCGCCCCAGCACCCATTATCAAATCTCTGCGTTTCATAAAGCGTTTCTTCTGTTTGTAAGCCACCGGACAAGTATGGCACCCATAGTAGTGCATTAAGATGCGCACAAAAAACCCCGCGACATAATGCGCCGCGCTTGCATGACGCGCCGACTCAGGCAAACTCTCTGCATGATTGGATTGCTGCAACGGGTAAGCCAGGCGCAGGTGATGGTGCGCGACACTACTATCGGCGCGATCGATACCGGGCTAATGGTGCTGGTGGGCATCGAATGTGACGATACGGAAGCCAAAGCCGACCGACTGCTTGAGCGCTTGCTGAGTTATCGTGTATTTCCGGATGACGCGGGCAAAATGAACCGCAGTCTGCTCGATATTCAGGGCGAAATGTTGCTGGTACCTCAGTTCACGCTGCCCGCAGATACCCGTAAAGGCACGCGCCCCGGGTTTTCCAAAGGCGCAGATCCGGAAACCGCTGAGCGGATGTTCAATTACCTTGTTGAAGCGTGCCGCAAGCGTCTGGGCAGGGTTGAAACCGGATGCTTCGGCGCCGGTATGCAGGTGAGCCTGACCAATGACGGGCCGGTTACCTTTTGGTTACAGACATAAATCAACGCCTAAGCATCGATATGGCGTATTATTGAAAGCCTGTGTACGAATAAATCAAGCGATTTGACGGCAGCAGCAACAAGTCGCGAATATGGAGAAGGCTATGGGACTCGGCGGAATTAGCATTTGGCAGTTACTGATTGTATTGGTCATTGTCGTGCTCATTTTTGGCACCAAGCGTCTGGGCAGTTTGGGTAAAGATCTCGGCGGTGCAGTAAAGAGCTTCCGCGGTGCTATGGATGACGCAGACAAAGGCGAAGACTCCAAACAGATTAAAGACCAGCCGGACGCACAGTTTTCTGAAGCGAACAGCGAAGAAAAGGCCGGTGACAAGGCTTCTTAAGCCTGTTCACGGTAACGCGACCTAAGCACACATGTTCGACATCGGTTTTTGGGAACTGGCCATCTTATTCGGTCTTGGACTCGTGGTCCTTGGCCCTGAGAAATTGCCTAAAGTAGCCAGCCAGGTGGGCAATTGGGCAGGGCAGGCCCGCCGCATGGCCCGTAATCTATCGGCCCAAATGCAAGCAGAAATAAATCTTGAAGACGTGATCAACCCGCCTTCAAGCGTCTCGAAAGAACCTCAAGAAGTAAAGCCGGCCTGGCAAACTTCTGCGGGTTTGCGCCCTGGCTACTCCAGTGAAGCCGAGGCTGCTATGGAAGAAGAGGCCGCAGCGGAAGATGTCACGGAAGAAGTCGGCCACCGCGAATATGATCCGGCGGAAGACCCGAAGCACCCGCCCGATAAAGAACCCTCAACAAAAGCTGACGACCAGGACGGGTCATGAACAAAGTCGAGGAAATGCTTGAAGAAGGCACCCTTGTCTCTCATCTCGTTGAACTGCGTACTCGCTTAATTCGAGCATCAATTTCAGTGCTGGCTATCTTTGCCTGTCTGGCTCCGTTCTCCGATAAAGCTGTCTCTTATACACATCTGACGCTGCCGACGATCTACTCTGTGTA
>CAJXQV010000272.1 GCA_913058165.1 uncultured Chromatiales bacterium
TCTCGTGGGCTCGGAGATGTGTATAAGAGACAGCTTAAAGGGGGCTTTCTATTTTTGGCGCGCCTGACAAGATTCGAACTTGTGACCCTCGGTTTCGTAGACCGATACTCTATCCAGCTGAGCTACAGGCGCATATTTCTGTGTTCCGCAAGGCTTGGCGTCTGCGGGGTGCGCATTTTAGCCAAACCCACGGCAGATTCCTATGCCTTTCCGCAATTTCTCTGTGTTTTCTGGTGAATGAATGCTGTGGTTACCCGAACCCGTGGGTTTCGAGGGTGTATTTTGCAGTAATTCAGGCGTTATCTTGTTCGACATGAACATTAAGCAGTTCGCCGTCGATGCTGGTGTAGCTGATCTGGATGGGTTGGCAGCAGACCTGGCAGTCTTCTATATAGCTTTGTGACTCCACCGACAGGTCGAGATCAATACCGATGGGTTCCCCGCAGTAGGGGCAATGGACGGTCTCGTGTAACAGCAGATGCCTCAAAACACGTCCTTGCGTTTGCGGATCTCGGCGAAGACTTCTGCGTTGGTGGCATCGGTCATGTTCAGGCTATGGCGAATTTCTTCTCTGTTCGGACGCAAGAACGGGTTGGTCAGTTTCTCGATCTTCAGGCTGGTGGGCACGGTGGGCAGATCAAGCGCCCGCAGTTCAGCTACGCGGCTCGCACGGCTGATAAGTTCGATATTGTTAGGCTCAATGGTGAGTGCAAAGTCGGCGTTGCCTGCGGTGTACTCGTGAGCGCAATGGATGAGCGTGTGATCCGGCCATGCCATGATCTTTTGCAGCGATGTCCACATTTGTCGCGGTGTGCCTTCAAACAGTCTGCCGCAACCCATCGAAAACAGAGTGTCGCCGACGAAGGCAAGATTGTGGGTGCGGAAGCGATACACAATATGTCCAGTGGTGTGCCCCGGTGTGTTCAGCACCTCTACCTCGTGAGTACCGAAGCGAAACCCAGTGGCTTCATCTACACCGATATCGAGGCCGGGAATGCGGTCGGCATCGTGCGCAGGCCCGACTATTATGCAGCCGGTTTTTTCTTTGAGCTCAAGATTGCCACCCGCATGGTCTTCATGATGATGTGTATTTAATATGTGCGTCAGAGTCCAGCCGGTGTCGGCCAGCGCCTGTTGGGTGGCCGCAACGCTTGGCGTGTCAATGCAGGCCGTGAGTTGGCTGGCTTTACAATGCACCAGATAGCCGTAGTTATCCTGCAAACAGGGGAACTGATGGACCTGAATGCTCGGGTTTAATTTGCGTTTGGCGGGTTCCGACCAGGGGTGCTTTTCGGGGTCCCGTCGCATGGGTTTTATGGGTTTATTGGTCATGATTTATTTTTCCAGCAGCCGCGGCATGAGTTCAACCAGGTTGCAGGGTTTGGTGCGGTAGTCGAGTTGACTGGCAATGAGTTTGTCCCAGCCATCCACACAGGCGCCGGTAGATCCAGGAAGACAAAATATGTAGGTGCCGTTTGCGACGCCGGCGAGGCAGCGTGATTGCAATGTTGATGTGCCGATACTTTCGTACGACAACACCCTGAACATTTCACCGAAGCCGTCTATTTTTTTGTCAAGCAAGGGTTCAATCGCCTCGGGAGTACCGTCACGGCCAGTGATGCCTGTGCCGCCGGTCGTGATGATGGCCTGTACATTGTCATCGGCAATCCAGCCCGACACGCGCGCGCGCAGCTTGTAGATGTCATCCGGTTCGATGCTCTTGCCGATGCTGTTATGACCTGCCGCAGTCAGCTTTTCGACCAGCAGTTTGCCCGACTTGTCGGTGGCTTCGGTGCGGCTATCAGAGACAGTAAGTACCGCTATATTCAATGCAATAAAGTTTCGCTGGGTATTGTTATCGTGACTCATAGTTGTGGCTCATTAATGCGATTGTTATCTGGTGGTGGAAGGCAAGCATAGCAAAGCCTTTTCGTGATACCTGAAAGAACCTGCTTACCAGCGGAACAGTCTGGCCACATAGCCTGCCGGAAAATCATTAGCTTCACACGGTAATTCGATAAAACCGGCGGTACCGCTTAAGGCGCAAAAATCACCCGAGGTGTTGGTTAAGCGGGGCGTGGCTAAAGCGCGCCCGTCAGCCGCATACTCCAGTGTGACCGGTACAAACCAGCTGAGTTCAGCATCGAAGCTGAGTGGCTGTGCCAGTGCCACCTGTTCATGGTTGCTGTTTGAGTTCGCCTTTAAGCTTTGCTGAATGGCGGGCAGCACGTAGCGGGTTAGGCATACCAGAGCGGAGACCGGATTGCCGGGCAGGGCAAACACCGGTTTGTTATCTGCGGACATACCGAACCACATTGGCAGGCCCGGGCGTTGGGTGATTTTGTGAAATATTACGCGGATGCCCAATTCTGCTAACACCTGCGGGAGATAGTCGTACTTGCCCATCGAGACGCCACCGCTTAATACCAGCATATCGTTATTTGCCAGCAGTTGGCGAATCCCATTGCGCAGTTGCTCGGGATCATCTTTATAAGAGTGTCGGCTCACATTGCTAGCGCCCGCCTGCTGTAATGCTGCGGCAATGGCGCGGTCGTTACTTGATCGGATTTGCGAGTTGCTAATCGGTAAGCCGACATCAACAAGTTCATCGCCGGTTGAAATTACCGCAACTTTTGGTGTTGCCGAGACCCGCACGCTTGCCTTGCCGGCAGCTGCAAGCACGGCCATTTCAGGCGGACCAATTCGGATGCCGATAGGTAGCAGAGCTGTCTCTTATACACATCTCCGAGCCCA
>CAJXQV010000273.1 GCA_913058165.1 uncultured Chromatiales bacterium
TCTACACAGAGTAGATCGTCGGCAGCGTCAGATGTGTATAAGAGACAGGAATGAAGCGGGAGTTCAGTGTTGCCGCCAACATAGGTAAGCCACAGGTCGCTTATCGAGAAACTGTCCGTAAAACGGTTGAGCAAGAGGGCAGGTTTATTCGTCAATCTGGCGGCCGTGGTCAGTACGGACACGTGTTTTTGCGCATTTCTCCCGCAAAAGAGGGAGAGGGCTTCGTCTTTTTCAATGAAATTAACGGCGGTGCAGTGCCCCATGAGTACATATCTGCGGTGGAGAAAGGGGCCCATGATGCGATGGAAAGTGGCGTTATTGCTGGATATCCGGTGGTTGATGTCAACGTAGCGTTGTACGACGGCTCATATCATGATGTTGACTCTACAGAAGTTGCCTTTAAGATAGCCGCCTCGATAGCCTTCCGCGAAGGTGCGATGAAGGCTGAACCGGTGCTGCTTGAGCCCATGATGTCCGTAGAGATCGTAACTCCGGAGGAATACATGGGTGACGTAAACGGCGATCTGAATCGTCGTCGCGGCATCCTTTCGGGCATGGATGAGTCCCCAGTTGGCATGATTGTCAAAGCTGAGGTCCCGTTGGCTGAAATGTTTGGTTATTCGACTGGGTTGCGTTCTATGACTCAAGGTCGGGCAACCTATTCGATGGAATTTGCCAAATATGCGGAAGTGCCACCGAAGGTGGTCGAACGCATTAAGAATGGCGAGTAGTTAAGAAATTTAGACAGTAAGGAGATCGATTCGATGGCTAAAGAGAAGTTTGAGCGTAATAAGCCTCACGTAAACGTGGGCACCATTGGTCACGTTGATCACGGTAAGACAACGCTGACAGCGGCTTTGACTAAGGTTATGGCCGAGTTGAACGGCGGTGCTGCCAAAGATTTCACTGACATCGATAACGCTCCTGAAGAGCGCGAGCGCGGTATCACGATTGCGACGGCTCACGTTGAATACGAAAGCCCTAACAGGCATTACGCGCACGTTGATTGCCCGGGCCATGCCGACTATGTGAAGAACATGATCACTGGTGCTGCGCAGATGGACGGTGCGATTCTGGTTTGTTCAGCAGCTGACGGCCCAATGCCTCAGACTCGCGAGCACATCCTTCTGGCTCGCCAGGTTGGCGTGCCTTACATCGTTGTGTACCTGAACAAAGCCGACATGGTTGATGATGAAGAGTTGTTGGAGCTGGTCGAGATGGAAGTGCGTGATCTGCTGTCTATGTATGAGTTTCCTGGTGACGACACGCCGTTGATTATCGGTTCAGCGCTGAAAGCGCTGGAAGGCGATCAGAGCGATATCGGTGCACCGTCAGTTGTTAAGCTGGTTGAGGCGCTGGATACCTGGATTCCTTTGCCAGAGCGTGCTGTAGAAGGCGCGTTCCTGATGCCGGTTGAAGATGTGTTCTCAATTTCTGGCCGCGGTACTGTAGTCACCGGTCGTATTGAGCGCGGCGTTGTAAACGTTGGCGATGAAATCGCTATCGTTGGTGTTAAAGACACCCAGACCACCACTTGCACCGGTGTTGAGATGTTCCGCAAGTTGCTTGATCAGGGCGAAGCTGGCGATAACGTCGGCATTCTTCTGCGCGGCACAAAACGCGATGACGTTGAACGTGGTCAGGTTCTGGCGAAGCCGGGATCAATCACTCCGCACACTAAGTTTGAAGCAGAGATCTACATTCTGACGAAAGAAGAGGGTGGTCGTCATACGCCATTCTTTAAAGGCTACCGTCCACAGTTTTACTTCCGTACAACTGATGTGACCGGTGCTTGTGAGTTGCCAGAAGGCGTTGAGATGGTAATGCCTGGTGATAACGTTCAGATGAAGGTTGAGTTAATTGCACCGATTGCTATGGAAGACGGTCTGCGTTTCGCGATTCGCGAAGGCGGACGTACCGTAGGCGCCGGTGTTGTTGCAAAAATTATTGAGTAATTGATTGATAAGTTTATTGGGTTAGGCAGTAGGCCAGTAGCTCAATTGGCAGAGCGGCGGTCTCCAAAACCGCAGGTTGGGGGTTCGATTCCCTCCTGGCCTGCCATGACTCGGTAACGGATAAATATAGATGAACGCAAAGGCAGAAACAGGTCCGAGCATATTGGACACGTTAAAGCTTGTTCTCGCAGTAGCTTTTTTGGTTGGCGGTATCGTCGGCTACTACTATTTCGAGGATGAGTCGATATTGTTGCGGGTTGCCGGTGTGCTGGCAGGCGTGGTAATAGCGGCAGTGCTCGCAATGCTTACCGATAAGGGCCGTGAGTTATGGCGTTTTATTCAGGGGTCGCGAATAGAGCTGCGTAAGGTTATCTGGCCGACGCGTCAGGAAACCTTGCAGACAACGCTGACCGTGTTTGTGTTCGTATTTATTTTGTCGATTTTCTTTTGGGGCCTGGATTTCTTTTTGCTTTGGGCTACCCGATTGCTTACTGGTCAAGGGGGATAGCGCATGGCTCTTAGATGGTATGTCGTGCACGCCTACTCGAATTTCGAGAACAAGGTCAAAGGCTCTCTTGAGGAGCGGATCAAGTTGGCCGGCTTGGAAGATAAGTTTGGTGAGATTCTTGTCCCCACAGAAAAAGTGGTCGAGATGCGTGATGGTCAGCGTCGCAGCAGCGAGCGAAAGTTCTTTCCGGGTTATGTGCTGGTGCAGATGGAGTTAGATGACGAAACCTGGCACATGGTTAAGGACTGTCTCTTATACACATCTCCGAGCCCACGAGACAAGAGGCAA
>CAJXQV010000274.1 GCA_913058165.1 uncultured Chromatiales bacterium
GGCTCGGAGATGTGTATAAGAGACAGGCGCTGGGCAGCGGCGCGGTATCGATGCTCGACCTGGTTGGCGGCTACTCGGGCATTGCCAGCGGTGGCCACTACATTAGCCCGTACATCATAGAACGCATCGAAGACGTCAATGGCAATGTGGTTTATCAAGCCGACCCGGCCGTTGCCTGCCACTCATGCCGTGACCATTGGTTTGACGGCCGTGAAACGCTTAAAGACGCTGCGGAAGATTACCTCAGCAGCGCCACACAAAAACCTGATGAACCCATACTGCAAGCCCGAGTTGATGGCGGAGATAGCGAATCGTGGTTTGCTTCCGGCGAAACCACTCTGCCCCCTGTGGATGCCGAGGTGCCCTTCTACAGCGATACAGAGCAAATGATTAATAGCGGCGGCAGCTGGCATCCCGACGCCAGCGAAACGCCCGCATTTTTTGCCAATATCAATTCTGCCCCACGTATCATCAGCCCCGACAATGCCTATATTGTTTACGACATGATGCGCGATGTGGTTAAACGCGGCACTGGTAGCGCTATCAGGGAATTGCAGCGTGATGATCTGGCTGGAAAAACCGGAACCACCAACGAAGGCAAGGACACCTGGTTCGCTGGGTTTAATCGTGAAATTGCGGCCACTGTATGGGTTGGCTTTGATAACCCGAATCGCTCATTGGGGCGGCGCGAAACCGGCAGCAAAACGGCGCTGCCGATGTGGAAATATTTTATCCGGGCCGCGTTGAATAACCAGCCTCCGGCTGCTGTGCCTCCGCCAGCAAACCTGGTTACCGTAAGAATTTCCGGCGCTACAGGGGAGCTGGCAAACGCCGGCGATAGCAATACGCGATTTGAAATATTCGCCGCAGGCACCGAACCCACCGTAAAGCGCGGCGACAATGGAAGCATCACTGAGGAACACGGCAACGATGACGACTTCGATGCAGGTGATATATTCTAGGACTCAAGTAAACAGCAGGCCTGATTGTGCAGTCAATATTTAAGCTTGCGCTTGGCGGCCGCATTCCAAAGACAATCCCAATTCACAAACAGCACGGTAAAGGCAAGGTTGCTCCCCTATCGCCATTGCCAAACACCGCGGTGTCCGACACACGGAAGACCGATCCAGCCTTAGACTTTAGTGAATGACTGCTTGCGGAAGCCCCCACTGAGGCTTCGGCAATTGCGCATTAGCTGCGGGCAGTAATATCCTGATAGTCGCGCGGACCGGAACCCATATACAACTGGCGCGGACGGCCGATACGGCCCTCAGGGTCTTCGATCATTTCCTGCCAATGGCTCACCCAACCTACCGCGCGTGCAACGGCAAACATTACCGTAAACATAGATGAAGGAATGCCCAGAGCCTTGTAAATAATGCCGGAATAAAAATCGACATTCGGATACAACTGACGCTCTACAAAGTACTCATCCTTCAGCGCAATTTGCTCTAACTGCAGCGCCAGGTCGAACAGCGGATTGTCCTGCTGACCAAGATTATCCAGAACCCGATAGCACATCTTACGAATGATGGTAGCGCGCGGGTCATGATTCTTATAAACCCGATGACCAAAGCCCATGAGACGGAAAGGGTCGTTCTTATCCTTCGCCTTCTTCACGTACTTATCAACGTTTTCTACAGTGCCAATTTCCTCCAGCATTTGCAGCACCGCTTCATTGGCACCGCCATGCGCTGGACCCCACAGCGCAGCAATACCTGAGGCAACGGCTGAGTATGGGTTAGTCCCCGAACTGCCGGCCAGACGCACTGTTGAAGTAGAGCAGTTTTGCTCATGATCTGCGTGAAGAATCAGCAGCAGATCAATGGCCTCTGCCGCTATAGGATCAATCTTATAATCCTCGGCAGGCACGCCAAAGAACATGCGCATCAAGTTGCTGGAGTAATCCAGGTCGTTGTCCGGATAAATAAACGGCTGACCCAGTGTGTGCTTGTAGGCAGCAGCCGCAATCGTTGGCATTTTTGCGATGATTCGGTGAGCGAAAATTTCACGGTGGCGCGGGTTGTTGATATCCAGGCTGTCGTGATAGAACGCCGACATAGAGCTAACAACACCACCAACCATGGCCATCGGATGAGCATCGTGATGGAAGCCATTAAAGAACCTCAACATCGACTCATTGATCATGGTGTGAGTAAGGATGGAGTGACTGAACCCTTCGAGCTGCGCTGCGGTCGGCAATTCGCCGTGCAGTAAAAGATAAGAAACTTCGATGTAACTGCTTTTATCGGCCAGCTGTTCTACCGGATAACCCCGATAAAGCAAAATACCCTTGTCGCCATCGATATAGGTGATGGCGCTTTCGCAACTTGCGGTAGAACTAAAGCCGGGGTCAAAAGTGAAGATATCCTGCTTGGCGTAGACGGGACGGACATCGACCACATCGGGGCCAATTGAGCCGGACTTTGACTTAAGCTCAAGCTCTTCGCCAGTTGAGTTGTCACGCAGGGTATATGTCTTATCACTCATGTCTTTATTTATCCGTTACTTGTGGCGCAGTGGCCGGCAAACCGCCGAACTGCATCATCTTTAGTTCAATAAACCGTCCTGAATGTCTGGCGACGACCGAAACAGTCGCTGTCGCCAAAGGCTCATCCCCAATACTTATCGGCGCCAAAACCCATCTGCACCAACTTAAAATTCACAGCAAGCTCAACGCACAAACGTCAATGGTTTCAGAACCTGTCTCTTATACACATCTGACGCTGCCGACGATCTACTCTGTGTAG
>CAJXQV010000275.1 GCA_913058165.1 uncultured Chromatiales bacterium
CCATTTCATCATTCTCGAGCGGCCCTTTATTGCGCTCGGCGACAGCACGTAGCACCTGCGCCTCACGTTCCGGGCGATAAAACTCAACAACACCGCTACCGGCATCGCTGTGCTTGGCATCGCCGATTTGTTTTGCCAACGAGGCCCGCTTGCTAATTAACGTTGCTAACTGAACATCAACTTCATCAATCTGATTGCGAATAGCGCTCAGGTCTTCCGATATTGAATCTTTTGAGTCTGACATGACGGACCCTCAACAATTGGCGAACAACTTAGCCGCACTGACCAAGGCAGCGCACATTGATAACACCTTCAATAGCACCGATGGCGGCAATAGTTTCAGCCGGAACCGGGCCATCAAGATCGACGATGGTGTAAGCGACATCGCCGCGTGACTTATTCAATAGATCGTCGACGTTAAGGCCGGCAGTCGCCAGGCAGGTGGAAATCTGAGCCACCATGTTTGGCTTGTTCTGGTTAGCAATCGTGATACGACTGCCGCTAGTGCGTGGCATATCAGCATCAGGAAAGTTCACAGAGAAACGCACAATGCCATGCTCAATATAATCACGCATATTCTGCGAGACCATGATTGCGCAGTTAGTCTCAGCCTCTTCGGTTGACGCACCAAGGTGCGGCAAAGTAATAACCTGATCATTGCCCAACAATTCGCGTGACGGGAAGTCAGAAACATAACGACCAAGATGACCTGCTTTCAGGCTCTCCAGCACTGCAGCATCATCAACGATACCGCCGCGGGCAAAGTTAAGCACAACACCATCTTGTTTCATCATAGCAATGCGTTTCGCATTAACCAGATGCTTGGTGTCTTCAAGCAATGGCACATGCAACGTCACCATGTCGGAACGGCTGAACAGATCTTCCAGGCTGCGCGCCTGCTCTACACCTGCCGACAACTGCCATGCACGAGAAACAGTAATGTGGTTGTCAAAACCAATAACATTCATACCCAGCGAATGCGCCGCGTTAGCCACCTGGACACCAATGGCGCCCAGACCGATAACACCTAAGGTGCGACCGGGCAGCTCATAGCCAACGAATTTCTTCTTGCCGGCTTCAACCTGCTTATTCAGTTCATCGCCCTCGCCTTGCAGAGCTTGCGTATAAACATACGCCTGACAAAGATTTCGCGCGGCCAGCAACATACCGCTAATGACCAGTTCTTTTACCGCATTTGCGTTGGCGCCCGGTGCATTAAACACCGGTACACCGCGCTTGGTGAACTCATCAACAGGAATGTTATTCACGCCGGCACCCGCACGGGCGATAGCTTTAACGCTGGCAGGCCACGACTCGCCATGCATTTTATACGAACGCAAAATAATGGCATCGGGAGATTCGAATTTCTCGCCAACGGTGTACTGGTCAGAGGGCAATAATTTAAGGCCTTCTGGGGAAATATTATTCAGTGAAAGTACTTTGTACATGACTGCCTGCCAAATTTGTTAAAGGGGTAAAAATCGACGGGAAATACACCCGGTCGTTGTTAAAAGATAACCGCACTGTTTAAGCGTTGTTCTTTTCAAACTCCGCCATGAAGTCCACCAGCGCCTGCACAGCTTCTTCAGAAACCGCATTGTAAATACTGGCCCGCATACCGCCAACAGAGCGATGACCTTTTAGGTTCATAAGGCCAACCTTTTCTGCTTCAGCCAGAAACTGACCGTCAAGCTCGGGCTTCGCCAGTGTGAATGGAATATTCATCCATGAGCGGTACGGCAGTGCCACCGGGTTTGCGTAGAAATCTGATCCGTCGATTGCGCTGTACAGCAAATTTGACTTGCGTTTATTCAGCTCGCCCATGGCCTGCAAACCACCCTGGCGCTTAATCCACTTAAACACGAGCCCGGAGAGATACCACGCAAAGGTTGGCGGTGTGTTCGACATCGAATCTGCATCTGCCTGAGTCTGATAACGAAGTATCGGCGGGAGATTCTCACCCCCCTTCTCAATGAGATCTTTACGGGCGATGATAATTGTCAAGCCGGCAGGACCGATGTTCTTCTGTGCGCCAGCGTAAATGACAGCAAAACGATTAACGTCAATAGGACGCGACAAAATGGTTGATGACATATCGCAAACAATCGGCACATTTCCGGTGTCTGGCAATTCGTGGAATTCGACACCACCAATAGTTTCGTTCTGACACATATGGAAATAGGCAGCATCCGGGTTTAACTGCCACTCGGACATTGGCGGCACATCGGTATAAGACGATGCAGCACCATCGGCCACAAGATTAGGCTCAATCACACTAGCGGCTGTTTTATAAGCCTTTTTCGACCAGCTACCGGTAACCAAATAGTCCGCTGATTGCCCAGGAGCACATAGGTTCATGGGCAGCAGTGCAAACTGCTGAGTCGCACCGCCTTGCAAAAACAACACCGAATACTCA
Organism: uncultured Chromatiales bacterium; assembly: GCA_913058165.1. Taxonomy (GTDB): domain Bacteria; phylum Pseudomonadota; class Gammaproteobacteria; order Steroidobacterales; genus JABIQA01. The sequence goes on from CAJXQV010000275.1 coordinate 2,417, forward strand.
TCGGAGATACCCATCAATTCACGCAGGTCGGCTTCAGCTTCAGTTGCAATAGTATCGAATGCCTTGCTGCGATGACTGATTTCCATCACCGACATACCCGAACCACCAAGGTCCGTTAACGATGCTTTTGCTTCCTCGAGCACTTCCAACGGAAGCGCGGCCGGTCCGGCACTAAAATTAAATACACGAGACATTATTCTTTATATTCCATCACTAAGATTGAGTACACTTCCGGTCGCTAACTAAAAAATTTACCGGAATACTTTAAGTTTACTTTCTATTAAGCACCTGTCTCTTATACACATCTGACGCTGCCGACGATCTACTC
>CAJXQV010000276.1 GCA_913058165.1 uncultured Chromatiales bacterium
CTCTTGTCTCGTGGGCTCGGAGATGTGTATAAGAGACAGGTTATCCGATGACTCGACGTTTCTGGTGGTGGCAATAACATTCCAGCCGCCTGCTGCAAACTGCTTAACAAACTCGAGTCCGATGCCGCGATTAGCTCCCGTAATAAGTACCGTCTGCTGATCAGGATTCAGTGCAGCAATTGCGCCGCCACTTATCAGGCTACTGAGAACAATGAGAAATACTGTTAAACGTTGCATTTGTTGCAGACTCCGATATTGGGTTAGTTATGCATTGTGGCTCAGTTGTGAGGTTCTTGCCAGCGCTTGCCGTTTGATATTCATCCAGCGACATCTATGTATCGACCTGCAATATACTGCCCGAACAGCGCTTTGCTGGGTTGCATCCGACCACTTGCCGCACATCCAAAGCGGCTTAGCTGTCGAATATACTGATACACAGCTAATGTTAGCGGCTGTGATCTGATTATATGAGCTGCGAAGAATTTAATTTATGAGTAATAGTGCATCAACAGAAGTGACTTACCCTTTCCGGATGTGGTGGGGGCTATCATTTTGCGCCTTTTTTATGGTTGTGGTCATGTTGTTTGGCGTCGTCAGCGATGGCTCTACATTCCCTCTTGATAAAGGCGACATGTGGTACTACTGGCAATTGAAGTCGCCTGATTTCTGGACGCGCTTGTCAGCTTGGGTTCCCTACTCACTGCAACAGATAGGTATGTGGTATCTGATAGCAAAAGGTCAGCAAAAGCGGCCTAAATATATTTTTGGTCTGCATTCATTCAACGTCTGGGCAATTGCGCTGAACGGCTTTTTTATGTTGGTTCATGTTGTCCAAACCAGATACTTTTACGATGCGCTGGCTCAGGATGTGCATGAGTCTTCTTCGATGATGTCGGTTATTCTGATGTTGTTATTGATTTTGCTAATGGAGAACAATCGTCGCGGATTGATTTTCGGCTATAAGGTTAAGCCGCTGTTAAGCATTGGAGAGATCGTAAAGCGTTACCATGGCTATTACTTTTCCTGGGCCATTATCTACACCTTCTGGTATCACCCGGTAGAACTTACCTCGGGGCATATCGCAGGCTTTGCTTATATGAGCTTGCTGCTGTTGCAGAGCAGTCTATTTTTCACCAAGTTTCACGTAAATCGCTGGTGGACGGTTTCACTGGAAACCTTATTTGTGGTTCACGGCGCTTTGGTTGCGTATTTCATCATGCAGCAGAGTCAGGGGCTCAATGCTGCGGGGATGTTTTTGTTCGGTGGTATGGCAACCTTCATGGTGTGTCAGATACACGGGCTCAATTTAAGCCTGCGCGGTAAGTTGATGATCGCCGTGCCAATGATTATGTCGATAATAGCGTTTTATTCATTTTTCCCCGAAGGGCTGGCAAACGTTGCCCGGACCCCTGCGATCATGTTTGCCGGCACCTTTGTGATGGCTCTGGTGGTATGGGTGCTAATGAAATCAGCCAGCGTTGTGAACTGGCTCAGCGGCTCACGGAGTGATGAACCGCAAGGCGCTTCCTGATTGGTCTGGCCGGCGGGGATGAATCAGAACAGTTAGCTGCGATTGAGGTTTAGCAGCAGCCAGCTTCCGCCACCGAGAAGAAAGCCGATGGTGTTTAATGCTTTGCCAATCATAAATGCACTGGAGTAGCTGGCGAAGCCAAACAGATTGCCGCTCGATTGCAGCATCACAAACGTGCCTAATGCAAAACAAATAAAGCCCGCCAGGCAGGCAATGCTTAGCGGGCTTTTTGTGTTTTTTAGCTGCAGTAGCGCAGCCATAATCAATAGGGCCTGGCCGATATGATAGCCGTAGGTAAGTAACCACTGGTAAGAGCTATCAATGTTCATCGGTTTCTCCCTAAACGTTGCGCCCCTGAAAGACTTCAGGAGTGTCTTCATCGCGCAGCCAAATCTGGCGAGGAGCATAACCTTCTTTGCGCATGAAGTGCTCTGTATAGACAATGCGCTCAGGGTCGATGCGTGCAATTTGCCCCTGTGGTGGTTCGGTCAGTGAGCGGCCAAGTTCAAATGAGGATGCAGGCCATTTAAAAATCTGCATGCCGTGCTCCCATTCCGGAGTGCCAACATCGAGCAATGTTGCTTTACCGAACAACTGCGCGCCCATTACGCAAGCCCAGCCGGCCATCGGGTTCGCTACAGCAAACGATATACGGCCATCTCTGGCAATGGCTTTAGCTTTAGGGCTATTCGGTTGAGGGAAAATATACAGCGACATGTCCTCAGCATAGAATTCCACCGGGCTGACAATAGGCGTGCCATCTTTTTTTACTGTGCCAAGATAACCAATGTTAGTAAGCGCTAGAACACGCTCAATTCGCGCTTCAAGCTGCGCTTTGGTCATTTTTTTTGTTGGCCAGGGTTCTTCAATTAAGAAAGGATGTGCAATGGTCATGTGGTTCTCCGTAAAGTCTGGGGGAGGGAGTTAGGCTGGGTCATTAACTTCTTTCGGCACTTGTTCGGCAAATGCCTCCCATGTGCCTTTAGGCTGAACCTGCGGCCAAGCTTCAGGCGGTTGAAGATACTCAGGCGCATTCTTTTCTATGTGTGCCAGTACCTTCGGTGGGATATCACCGTAGTCCTTGAGGCCTTTGTGGCTGAACATGCGGCCAAACAGCCTGTCTCTTATACACATCTGACGCTGCCGACGATCTACTCTGTGTAGA
>CAJXQV010000277.1 GCA_913058165.1 uncultured Chromatiales bacterium
CTACACAGAGTAGATCGTCGGCAGCGTCAGATGTGTATAAGAGACAGGAATCAATTAAAGAGCTGCGCGGGCGCAGCAGTCACAGCATGCCGCCCTGGCATTTTGATGCGGACACCGCACAGCAAATTTTATGCGCGCAGTTCGGGACTAAAGACCTCAGTGGTTTTGGTTGTGAAGAACTAGGTGATGCCATTCGAGCAGCCGGCGCACTAATGCAGTATGTAAAAGACACCCAGCGTACTGCTCTCCCACATATCACTGGACTTAACAGTGAACAGCACAGCGATACATTAGTGATGGATGCGGCCACCCGCCGCAATCTCGAAATCGACACCAGCTTATCGGGCAACCACAAACACACTCTCGCCGGCGTTATGGATCATTGTGTTACGCCCATGGGCAGCCGCCTGTTACGGCGCTGGCTGAACCGCCCGTTACGCGATCAGCAAACACTGAACAATCGTTATGCCGCTATTGCTGCCATAAGCACCGGAAACGTTAATGACATCACGGCAACACTCAATGGCATTGGCGATCTGGAACGCATCCTTTCGCGGGTTGCTATGCAATCGGCACGGCCAAGGGACTTAGCTCAACTGAACAACGCGCTCAGCACCCTGCCTCAAATTCGCACCTACACAAGCGCACTGAGCGCCATACGCTTACAGGAGCTCACAGTGCGCATTGGTGAGCATGACCAATGCACTGCAATGCTCGCAACTGCGGTCATCGATAACCCACCTATGCTGATTCGCGATGGCGGGGTTATTAAAGAAGGTTACGATGCCGAACTCGATGAACTGCGAACGCTAAGCACCAATGCCGATCAGTTTCTCATTGACCTTGAAGCCCGCGAGCGCAAACGCACCGGCATTGCCACACTCAAAGTTGGTTACAACAGGGTGCACGGCTACTTTATTGAACTGAGTAAGGGTCAATCTTTATCAGCCCCTGAAGACTACATCCGTCGCCAGACGCTGAAAGGTGCAGAGCGATACATTACGCCCGAACTGAAAACCTTCGAAGATAAAGTACTCAGCGCACGTGAACGCTCATTGGCGCGTGAGAAGCATTTATACGGTGAGCTGCTGCAAAAACTGCTAAGCGTACACACCGAACTCAGCATTATGGCCAGTGCAGTAGCTGAACTCGATGCACTCATCAACTTGGCAGAGCGTGCTCAGACCTTGCGGCTAGTGCAACCTAAACTCAGTGCGCAGCCGGGCCTGCGCATTAAAGGCGGCCGACATCTGGTGGTTGAACAGGTTCTCGATACACCGTTTATTGCCAATGATGTAGACCTGAATCCGAAGCGCCGCTTGTTAATTATTACCGGCCCGAACATGGGCGGCAAATCCACCTATATGCGCCAAACTGCGCTCATAGCTCTGCTCGCGCATGCGGGCAGTTATGTGCCAGCCGAAAGTGCCGAACTCGGCAGCATAGATCGTATCTTTACTCGCATCGGTGCCGCCGATGATCTGTCGGGTGGTCGCTCTACATTCATGGTTGAGATGACTGAGACAGCCAACATTCTTCACAACGCCACCGAAAACAGCCTGGTGCTACTGGATGAAATCGGTCGCGGCACCAGCACCTTCGATGGCTTATCACTCGCCTGGGCAACCGCCGCATTTATCGGCAAACAGATTCAGGCATTCACGCTGTTCGCCACCCACTACTTTGAGCTCACCGCATTAGGTGCAGAACTTGAAGGTTGCATAAACGTGCATCTGGATGCGACCGAGCATGGCAATAAACTGGTGTTTATGCATGCCGTAAAAGAAGGGCCTGCAAACAAAAGCTATGGGCTGCAGGTTGCCGCACTAGCAGGCGTGCCGCGTGGTGTAATAAATGCTGCTCAGAAATACCTCGATACTTTAGAGACTGAGGCGGCAAAAAATAATCGTGATAGGCAATCACAAACAGAGCTCAATTTTGATGATATTAGCGAACCGGATACTCCCAGCGACCCATTGCGCGAGCAGCTGGATGAAATCGACCCTGATAGCCTGACACCGCGAGAAGCTCTCGACCTGCTCTATCAGCTAAAAAACAAGAGCTAAGCTACTACCAGGCGAAAATAAGTCCGACATAGGGGCCTTCAAGGGAGATGTCGGTCAGGACTCTTTCACCGGGCACGTTGTAGTCAAACTTTAAATCTATCTGCCGATAACCTGCAACAATCTCAGACCGAAACTTATGCTGAGTTAACACATAGGCAAGCGATGCATTGTAATTACCGTAATCAATGCGTGTGCCATCGAACTCGGCGGAAATCCAACCGATGCCTAAACGCATATTCCAGCGACCAAAATGCCTCGCGATGTCGCCGGAGATATAGCCGAACGGCGTTGTGCCATCAAATGCCAGCGGCTGGCCAACAGTAGGAACAAGCGCAATATCCAGAACGGTTCGGCCAAAGCCAACCCCCACAGCGCCCACCCATTTTTCAGTATGCAATAACTCATAGCCAACATTTAACAACAGTAAATCTGTATCGATATCGCTAGCAACATTGGTCTGGGCTGGAATCGTTGGCAGATCGCCAACCTTGATTTCAACAGCTGCAAAACCCTCGCCACTATAGTTTGTTGGCAAATAATCAACCATAAATCGCCATCGTTTATAGCTGTCTCTTATACACATCTGACGCTGCCGACGATCTACTCTGTGTAG
>CAJXQV010000278.1 GCA_913058165.1 uncultured Chromatiales bacterium
TACGAGATTGCCTCTTGTCTCGTGGGCTCGGAGATGTGTATAAGAGACAGAATTCAAAAGCGGCGTGGGCTTTACTGCCGCAGACACCAGTGGTGTAGATCCAGCGGCTAATCTGACCCTGAGCGACAGTTCTATGTGGTTGAGCAACTGGGGTCTCGAATTTGACGGTGGCAAGGCACAAGCCACCGTAGAAGACAGCCGTAAAATTGTTGAACTCATTAAGGCTACGGGCGAATACACTATCGAGGCATGGTTAGTTCCCGGCAACGTGACCCAGGAAGACGCGTATATCGTCAGCTATTCTGGCAGCACCAGTCTACGAAATGTCACCCTAGGCCAAACGCTTTACAGCTATGACTTCTTTAATCGCAGCAGTACAACTGATGAAAATGGTGAAGAGGCTCTTTCAACGGCTGATGCTGATGAAGACCTACAGGCGATATTGCAACATGTCGTAATGACATACAGCCCTGCTAGCGGCAGGCGGCTTTATCTCGACGGTGTTTATACCGACGATTCCGACCCCACGCCCGGGGGCGGACTGGAAAACTGGTCAGAGACATTTGCGCTTGTGCTTGGCAACGAAGTGTCGGGGAACCGCCCCTGGCGCGGACAGATTCGGATGTTAGCGATCCATAACCGCACACTTACCAACGAACAAATCACGCGTAACGCTAAGATTATTCCGGGGCAGAAGTACTTCCTGATTTTCAATATCGATACTTGGACCGGTCTAAATGACAGCTATATTCTATTCGAAGCAAATCAGTACGATGCATACAGCTACCTGTTTGCCGAACCTCGGTTTATTTTGCTAGGCAACAGTCAGAATCCGGGCAACATCCGGATTCGTGGCATGCGGATAGGTATTAACGGCAACGTCCCTCGCAGCGGTCAGGCATTTGCCAATATTGATGAGCTAACCAGCGATGCGAGTTACCCGCCCGAGGGCTTACCCTTGTCACGATTGGGCACGCTTGTAGAACTCGGCTCAGGCATCGATGTCGACGAATTCTTTTTAACGTTTGAGCAACTCGGCAACGGCTTTAACGTTTACACAGACCTTGGCTCACTGACCCCGCCCATACTGACAGATATACCGGCATCTTCAGAAGTCGGCTTCCGCTTATTTGATCAAATCTACGCCACCATGGGTGAACTCACCGGCATTCTTTCCAGCGATCCTGGCGCCTATCCGGAGGTACGCGAAACCTATGTGACCGTCCGTCAACAATTGCCCGCAACAACCGATGCGGATGGCTTCCTGGGTGCTCACCAGGCAGGTGTTGCACAGATTGCTATTGAGTACTGCAACGCTCTGGTGGATGACAACACTTTACGCGACAACTTCTGGCCGGCATTTAGTTTTCCCGCGGCCAGCAGTGGCACTTTGGACATCACTACCTGGCTTGGGTCAGCTGAACAGAGGGCTGCGGTAATCGACCCGCTGGTGGACAAATTCTTAGGCATTAATCTCGACTCGCAGCCGCTGACTGGTGATGTAAACAGTCCGGCACCGAAAGATATTATAGATAACGATAATAATGCCGCGACCATCAAGCAGGGCATGACAATTAAGGGCGAGCTAAATTCGCTGATCATTGATCTATCTACCTGCGGTAGCAACTGCGCCGTAAACCGCGTTGCAACCATTGTCAAAGCCACCTGCTCTGCCACGCTGGGTAATGCCGGCGTCATGATGCAGTAGCAAGAAGAGGCAACACATGAAGAAGAAATCATTCGCCATTGATGAACCGCTAAGACATCCGGATCACTCACGCCCGCGAACCCGCCGTGACTTTATCTCTCAGGGTTTTATGACCGGTTCCGCTGCACTGGCCGGGGCCAACATGCTCAGCATTATGAGCAATACCAACACTGCGTTTGCAGACCTTGCTGGTGATATCGATGCACTGCGTGCACCAAGCATCTGTGACATCCAAAATGCAAGTGCTGGAAAAATTCCGTTCATCTGTTTCGATCTTTCTGGCGGTGCCAATATTTCAGGCTCTAATGTGCTCGTTGGCGGTGCTGGCGGGCAGGAAGATTTCTTATCGACTGCCGGTTACAGCAAACTTGGCTTGCCTGGCGACCGGATTCCAGGCGCTATTGATCCGAACGGTGGAAATTTTGTTAATCGCGAACTAGGGCTGGCCTTCCACTCACAAAGTGCCATGCTGCGCGGCATTTTCGACAAGTGCCCGGTCGGCGCCCGCGCCAGCATTAATGGCGCCGTCATTCCTGCAAGGTCCGACAATGACACCGCCAACAACCCGCACAACCCGATGTACGCTATTGCACAAAATGGAAACTATGCCTTCGGCTCACTATTAAACCTGATTGGCTCGAGGAATAGCGTTTCTGGGGGTAACTCGATGGCCGGTGGATTCTCTCTTAACCCTACCTTTATTGACCCGGCGATGCGACCCACCAAAATTGATCGCCCGTCCGATGTAACCGATCTGGTGAATACCGGCAAACTTGTCGGCCTGCTCAGCAAAGATGATGCCGTGCGTGTCATGGAATCTATTCAGCGCATCAGCGATATGAAACTCACCGCAACCGATACCAAGGTGGCTCAGGATGCAGAAATAAAGCGCGGGATTCGTTGCGCCTATGTTCCTGTCTCTTATACACATCTGACGCTGCCGACGATCTACTCTGT
>CAJXQV010000279.1 GCA_913058165.1 uncultured Chromatiales bacterium
GTCGATATCAGGTGGGGGTGGCGCAATCACTTCGCGCTGACCGTTTGATTGCAGCTCGCCGACAATGCCTGCGGCTTCCATAGTCTCAACCAGCCGTGCGGCACGGTTGTAACCTATTTTTAATCGGCGCTGTACGCCCGATATAGAAGCTTTACGGGTCTCAGTAACAATGCGCACGGCCTGATCGTATAACGGGTCAGACTCATCATCACCATCGGTAGGCTCGCCTGAAATGCCGGCCAGGGGTGTCGACGGACCTGTGGTAACTTCCTCGATATACACCGGTGCGCCGGCGGATTTCAGATACTCCGTCACAGCAATCACTTCTTCGTCGGCCACATAGGCACCGTGCACACGTATCGGTGCAGGTATACCGGAGGGCAGAAATAGCATGTCGCCATGCCCCAACAAGCTCTCTGCACCACCCTGATCGAGAATGGTGCGTGAATCGACACGCGCAGAAACCTGGAATGCAATACGACAAGGAATATTGGCCTTAATCAGGCCGGTAATCACGTCGACTGAAGGGCGCTGAGTAGCAATCATCATATGAATACCGGCAGCACGTGCTTTCTGTGCCAGACGGGCAATAAGCTCCTCCACTTTCTTGCCCACAATCATCATCATGTCGGCGAGCTCATCGATCACCACAACGATGTGAGGCAACTCGTCAAGCGGCTGCGGCTCATTGTTGGCATAGGTTTCATTCGGTTTAAACAAAGGATCCAACAACGGCTCGCCAGCTTTCTTCGCATCGCGGACCTTGCGATTATAACCACTGATGTTACGCACCTTCATTGTCGCCATCAGCTGATACCTACGTTCCATCTCGGCAACAGCCCAGCGCAATGCATTTGCCGCTTCTTTCATATCGGTTACGACAGGCGCAAGCAGATGCGGAATACCTTCATACACAGAAAGCTCCAGCATCTTCGGGTCAATCATTATCAACCGCACCTCCTCGGGCTTGGATTTGTACAGCAGACTCAGGATCATCGCGTTAATACCCACCGATTTACCAGAACCGGTAGTACCCGCAATCATCAGATGCGGCATGCTGGCGAGATCGGCCACCACAGCCTTACCGCTAATGTCTTTACCCAAGGCCAGCGTGAGCGGCGATTTCATTTCTTCAAACACACGTGAACGCAAAATCTCGCCCAGCGTGACCATGTCTCGCGATTCGTTTGGAATCTCCAGACCCACATAAGACTTGCCAGGAATAACCTCAACCACGCGCACGGACACAGCCGACAAGGCGCGGGCAATGTCCTTGGCAAGGCTGCTAATTTTGGCCACTTTCACGCCAGGCGCCGGATCCAGCTCGAAGCGGGTAACCACGGGGCCAGGCTTAACCGCGACCACCTGAACCTCCACCCCGAAATCAGCGAGCTTCATCTCAACAAGCCGTGACATGCCTTCCAACGCTTCGGTCGAATAACCGGGAGCCTTGAGCGGAGGATCATTCAATATAGACAGCGGCGGCAACTCACCTGCGACACCCGGCTCAAATAACGGCACCTGACGTTCTTTTTCTGCACGGACACTAACTTCAGGCTCGTTAACCACGGGTTCAATTTTCGGTGCGATTTTAGTGCGGGCTTTTTCTTCAGCCTTCTCACGCTTCTCGCGCACCTGGACATGCCGTTTTTCCTTCACCTGACGCAGCGCTGCTTTGGCTTTAAGTGCCATGAATTGATCGCGCAGCTTTTCGCTGCTATCGAGTATTCTCTTACCTATGGTGTCCATCACCGCAAGCCAGGAGACACCGGCAAACAGCGAGATGGCGGCCAGCCATAACGACAGCAAAAGCAGTGTCGCGCCGATCATGCCAAGTGAATCCTCAAGGCCATAACCGACCAACTCACCCAACACGCCACCGGCCGACTCACGCAGCTCGGGTGTATTAAAATGCAAAGTGGCCAAACCGCAACTGGTGACTAACGCGAGTGCAAACCCACCGAAACGGGTGAGCAACAACGAGCGGTCGAGCGGCTCGCCGGTGCCACGCGCTGAAAACACCAACCAGCCGGCCAGCATGATCATTGCAGGGAATAAATACGCTGGCATTCCGCAAAGGTAATAGGATATATCGGCAAACCATGCGCCAACCGAGCCGATCTGATTGTGCAGCTCGCCACCCTCGCCGGTGTTGCTGAAGCCCGGATCGCGCTGATCATAGGTCAGCAAGGCGAGCAGCATGATAAGCGCTAAGGCACCGAGAACCCACAGAGCCGATTCACGGACACTGCGAATAATGATGGCTGACGAAGCTGAATCGGGAGCCCCTGAACCTGCTTTTGCCGCTTTCCCCACGTTACACCTATTCTCTATATATTCGATAAACAATTAAAATATAACAAATAAATAACATCAGAGTTAAGCTAATTTGCGACAGAGCAACGTGTACCCCTAACTAATGCTCAGAAACAGACGCCCGGCTTTGCCAGCCGAAATTCTTTCCCCTACACTAGCGCGCCTTGAGCGAAGTAAAAACTGCCGCTCAATGAGCACCGCAAGTTAACATCGAAAACTAACTTGAAAGGCAGCAAGACCGCCTCCATAAGTAGCTTTTACCGACATCACAACAACGGAAGGAATTATACATGAGCTGTCTCTTATACACATCTCCGAGCCCACGAGACAAGAGG
>CAJXQV010000280.1 GCA_913058165.1 uncultured Chromatiales bacterium
ATACGCTATAGCGACTTATCGTGGGCTGACCCGAGAAGTGTATGAAATACATAATTGGTTTCCAGTTGAGGTTGAAGGTAAAACTCGCTGGGGCTTTAATGCTTAACTCAGCCTGACAATGATTTAAAAAGCCCAGCCTAGTGCTGGGTTTTTTATTGCAGCCATAAAGGGTATCTGGTCAAGCTGACTCAGTAACAGCCGAAAAAAAATAGGTGCAATCCCCTGCTGTATATGGGCTTTGTATTTTTTTGTAGATGTTTTTAGAAGAAGTAATGGAGGCTAGGACCGGAATCGAACCGGTGTCCACGGCTTTGCAGGCCGTTGCATAACCACTCTGCCACCTAGCCTTAGGTGTCCTTGTGAGAGTCACAAGGTTAGCGGGCTGCGAACCTTAGCATTCTGCCGTTGGTTTTTCATCAACCAAAGCCCGCAAATCTTCATTCATACAAAAAAACCGCCTCACGCGAAACACATGAGGCGGTATTTTTAAAGCTGGAGCGGGTGAACGGGTTCGAACCGTCGACCTCGACCTTGGCAAGGTCGCGCTCTACCAGCTGAGCTACACCCGCTTGAGAGGCGTATATAGTACGGTCGGAATAGTTATAGTCAAGACAAAAGCGAAGGGATTGGCGAAGTTTTTCCTTAAATAAGCAAAGCTCGGCCCGAATTTAACATTTGATAAGCAGCAGCGATGTTGTACAACTATGACGCTCGGCGCATCACACGCGAAATGATTGCCCCTAACAGCAGCCATCTTCCTGTGGGCCTTAAGCCTGGTAACTAGTCGGCTTTGTTAAGTGCGGGGCCTGCGGCTTTCAGATACTGCGCCATAGTGAACAGCGTGAGGCCTGCAGCAATGACGAGCAAGGTGTAGCCGATTTCAAACGCGGGCAAACCAAAAACCGGCTCGGTGAACAACATTGCGCCAATACCAACCATCTGAAAGATGGTTTTGGTTTTGCCGAATGAAGAGACTGCCACGTTGTGGCGCTCACCCATTTCGGCCATCCATTCGCGCAATGCTGAAATAGCAATTTCGCGACCAATGATGACCGTTGCCACCGCCATTAAAAGCAACTGCCCCTGGTTCACGTAAACGAGCAAAACCAATGCCGTGCTCACCATGAGCTTGTCGGCCACAGGGTCAAGAAACGCGCCGAACTTGGTTATTTGATTCCACCTTCGGGCTAGGTAGCCATCGAAGGCATCAGTAATGCCTGCCACAGTAAAAATTAATGCCGATGCAGGGTGCGCCCAGCTGAATGGCAACAGGTAAACAGCCACCACCAAAGGAATGGCGGCGATACGGAACCAGGTGAGTAGAATAGGAATGTTAAACGTCATGTCGGCGTTCTTGTCGGACTCGATGGCTTAAAAAGGGTAATCCCGTGTCTTACAAAAATTTTGATTTGCAAGGCCTGAAGTGGGTTTGATTGTAGCGCGAGCCGCGACGAATTGCTTAGCATACGCCCCTCTTTACTCGGCAAGTCGGGCTATTTATTGGCTTTATTTGCAGTCTAATATCGTTCAGCGTCAATTACGCCATGAAAGTGCCCGTAGATTTTCTCGGCCAGTGTCGGGCTGATTCCGGTGACGCTAGCTAAATCTTCCTTGCCGGCACTCTTTACCCCCTGCAAGCCACCAAAATGCAGCAGCAAAGCCTTCTTGCGCTTCGGGCCCAGTCCTTCGATGGCCTCCAGCGCCGAGATCTTGCGGGCTTTACTGCGCGATGCTCTGTGCCCAGCTACCGCAAAACGGTGTGCCTCATCCCGCACCTGCTGAATTAAATGCATGGCTCCGGAGTTGCCGGCAAGCTGCACCGGCTTAGTGCTCCCAGGCTGCCATATCTGCTCATCGCCAGGACGGCGGTCAGGGCCCTTAGACACAGCGGCAATATTTAAGCCTTCCATGCCTATAGCTTCCAAAGCATCAACAGCGCTTGCGAGCTGGCCTTTGCCCCCATCGATAAGCACCAGGTCAGGCACTTGAGCATCTTCCGCCTTCACCCTTTTATAGCGCCGGCTAACCGCCTGATTAATTGCGGCGTAGTCATCGCCCGCCGTAATGCCTTTAATATTGAAGCGCCGATAGGATTGCTTCATCGCGCCATCCACACCAAACACCACGCAGGAGGCGACAGTGGCCTCCCCAGATGTGTGGCTGATGTCAAAGCATTCGATTCGCGCTGGCGGTTCATCAAGCCCCAGTGCAACAGCAAGCTCCGCACGTTGTGTTCTCAAACTTGAATTGCTGGCGAGCTTCATCATCAGCCCTTCTTCGGCGTTGGTAGCTGCCATCTCGAGCCAGCCTTTTCTTCTGCCGCGAACCTTGTGACGAATTTCCACTTTGTGATTGCTGTGTGAGGTTAGGCCGGCGTTTAAAAGCTCTAGATCTGGCACCGGCACGTTCAACAGAATTTCGGGTGGCACCTCGTGCGAGAAATAATGTTGACCGATAAAGCCCGACATCACCTCTTCCGCCGAAGTCCCTTTTGCCGTGCGCGGATAAAATTTGCGACTGCCGAGCACCCGTCCGCCACGAATCATAATGCAGCAAATAGCAAACTGACCGGCCTGCTCAACCCTGTCTCTTATACACATCTCCGAGCCCACGAGACAAGAGGCAATCT